>CACYET010000142.1 GCA_902773515.1 uncultured Eubacteriales bacterium
CACCGACACGCCTGCGCCTACCGATACGCCTGCGCCCACCGATACGCCCGCGCCTACCGATACGCCCGCGCCCACCGATACGCCCGCGCCCACCGATACGCCCACACCGACAGCAACGCCGATGGTGGAAATAGCCGGCGTCAAAACGTGGAACGACAAAAATGACGCTCAGGGCCTGCGCCCGGAGATGGTCACCGTGCGACTTGTGCGCGACGGCGAGGTCATCGACACCCGTGAGGTCAGCGCGGCGGATGGTTGGCGCTACAGCTTCGGCGATCTGCCGGAGTTCGACGACGCGGGAAGGGCTTATACCTACGCGGTGCGCGAAGATCACGTCGAAGGCTATTTTGCCCGCATCGACGGTTACGATCTCATCAACATACCGCTGCCCACCCGGGAGCCCACGACGACGACCCGGGTCCAGAGGGACAACGCCTCGCGCCTCGTGCCCATGTATGCCGGACGCACGGAGGATGAGCTGGTGGATCTGATCGACCTGTTCGATTACAGCACGCCTCTGTTCGGCGGACTGCTCGGCACGGGCGATGAGACTCCGCTCTATCCGTTCATATTCGGCGGCATCGGCCTGCTGGCGCTGGGACTGGCGCTGTTCGCCAGAAAGCGCCGCGAACACTGATCTGAAAGGAGGACCCTCATGAAACGCTTGATCGCAATTCTCATGACGTGCCTGATGCTGGCGAGCGCGGCGCATGCCGCCGAATGGGCGGAGGGAACCTCGCCGTCGCAGCCCTATCTGGGCGTTCCGGCGGTGGATCTCAAGAAGCAGATCGGCTATATGCTGACTTATCCCAAGACCAAAAACGCGGCGGAGCACTATTGCGACACCCTGTATATCTATCTGCCCCGCGAGGATCTGGCCCTGGGAGAGGGACAGCTGCGGGTGATGACCGAAGCGGGAGAATGGACGAGCGTGTCCTTTGCGGACGCGGATCGGGTGCGCCTGTCCCCGCTGGACGAGGCGACCCTGGCGGATATACACTGGGGCGGCGGTGTCAGCGTGGAAGTCTGGCTGCCGGTTTCCCTGCCGTTGGGAGACGGCGCATGGATCGAAATGGAGGACGCCTGCCTGGTGCCTGAAGACGGCGCGAGCCTCGGGGGGCTGCCGAAGAGCCGTGGACCGTGGCACGCGGTCGTGGAGGGCGAATATGGCATCAGCGGTCTGCGCTTTACCCATGAAGGGGACGACGCGCCGCTGTCGCGGCCCGCGGCGGGCGATCTGGTGAAGTTTGATCTGCGGCTCGGCGGCGACGCGACGATGGCGGGCATCGAGAGCGCAAACGGCTCCGTCACATACCCCGACGGAGACGGCTTCACGGAATCCCGCGAGGTCTCGCTCCGCCTGGAGGATGACGATTTCCAGTGGACGGTCTATTTCATGGACGATGCGGGCAATGCCGTGGATTACCTCGACTTTGACGCGAGCATGGTTCACCGCTGAGACCGGTTCGGATATGTATATGAATAAATAATGACGGGGCTGTCTCAGCAAGAGGCAGCCCCTTTGTTCTGCAAAAGGAAGAATGAATGTAAGGGCCTGCACAGGCCTGGCGGCGCTGTCAGGATCCAGTTGTGAAGAACGCAGGCAGAATACCCCAAATATGAAGTCGGATCGGGTCCGCCGGTAGCAGCCATAACCGGCGGACCCGATCCGGCGGTTCTTCGCAGGTCGGGATATATGGCGCCCCGGCCTTGCTGACATCCGCCCCGAGGCGCGCGGCATCACGGGAAAACCGCGCTTTCCGTCATTCCGGGCTGTCCCCCGGATCCGCCGGGATCTTCCGGAACAGCTCCTCCGGGTCCAGGCCGTTGGCCCGCGCCATTTTTTGCCAGCCGCTGTTCGCGATCCGGATGTACAGCCAGCGTGGAAAGCAAAAGGGCTCCGCAAAGAGGTCCTCCGCGGGCAGTCCGGCGTCCAGCGCCTCCGCCAGCCGCTTCATCTCCCGGGCGACGTTTCTCGTAAACCCGAAGCTGAACGGCAGGTGCCGCATGGCTCTTTTCTATTCCTGAGCCCCGCTCACTTTTTCGCGCCCTTTTGCTACACCCTCAATTTACCGCAAACAGTTCGAGGTCAGCGAAGGGATGGTCACGGCGATCACGAACAGAAGGCAACTTTGCCGAATGGCAAAGTTGGTTCAGCCCGTAATGGGCTGAACTGCCACGGTTCAAATCGAAGATTTGAAGCGCGGCACCCCGCTGCCGGAGATCGAAGCGTGGCAGAAGCGGCCGCTGAGCAGCGTCTATCCTATCGTGTACATCGACGCGATCATGTTCAACATGCGGGAGAACAACGTGATCCGCAAGGCAGCGGCCTACGTGATCCTCGGGATCAACGAGGAAGGTCGGAAGGAAGTCCTGAGCATCACGATTGGCGAGAATGAAAGCGCGAAGTTCTGGCTGAGCGTGCTGAACGAGCTGAAGAATCGCGGTGTACAGGACATTTTCGTGATCTGCGCGGACGGCTTGAGCGGCATCAAGGACGCCATCACGGCGGCGTATCCCCTGGCGGAATACCAGCGGTGCATCGTGCATGTGGTGCGCAACACGCTGAAGTACGTGGCGGACAAGGACAAGAAGGCGTTCGCCAAACTGCAGCGAAGCTTCCAGCCACGACCTGAAGACGATCTACCATGCCCCGGACGAGCAGACCGCCCTGGCCCGTCTGGGCGAGGTTCGGACCGCTTGGGAAGCCAAGTATCCCGGCTGCATGAACCGCTGGAGCGACAACTGGGACTGCATCAGCCCCATGTTCAAGTTCTCCCAGACCGCCCGGAAGGTCATGTATACCACCAGGCGGCAAAGTCCAAATTTTCAATTTGGCCTGAGCCGTCCCCGCCTTTGGCGGGGATGATTTTGCCAGAGGCAAAATCACCTTTGCAATAGAGAGCCTGAACAGCGGGTTCCGCCGCCTGAACCGTGGCCGCACGATCTTCCCCAACGCCATGGCTCTGACCAAGGCGCTCTATCTGGCGACCTGGGAGCTGACAAAAAAATGGACCATGCCCGTTCGGAACTGGGGGCAGGTCTACGCGGAACTGGACATCATGTTCCCCGGCAGGCTGACCCGGAATTAGCTGCTGACCGGGGCCGGAACGGAGGATCCGCGTTCAATCGACGCCAGCCTTGACAGAACGCCGGGGAAATGCTATGCTGTCTTCACCGACGGCGATGGGAATCAGAGGCTGCTCCGGCTCCCCGTCGGTCACCCATTTTAGCATTTCCCCGGCAACCTGCCTAACTGCAGCGCAGCTTCCAGCCAGGCCAAGCCGCTGAAGCGGTGGCTGCGTTTGCGGTCATCCGCAGGCGCGACCTCCGGCTCCGGAAATCATTTGCACGTCACGGTTCGCCCGCTTACAGAAAATCTTGAACAGCGCCGCCTATGCCGCGTCGGACAGTTCTTCCTCCGCGCCGGGCAGCCCGGTCTTCTTTACGCCGTCGCCGTAGATCGTCTTCCAGTCGTTCGCCATCGAGATCGCCGTCCAGCCCTCGGCCGCCGCGTTTTCATAGAACGCGGCCGCCTTTTCGGCGCTGCCGTATTCCCGTTCGGTATCGTCGCAGACGATGAAGAAGCCCATGCCGGCGTGGTCGGGATTGCCCTGGGCGTAGTTGAGCATCGAATAATCGCCCGTGCTGTTGCCAAACGCGAGCACCGGTCGCTTTCCGATCTCGCGGGCGATGGCCGCCGGCTTGCCCGACTTGCCGCACTCCACGGCGTCCAGCGGCGCGCCGAGCAGCATCTCCTCGTCCTGGCCCATGTTGTAGGCGTCGGCGGGCTCGTCGCCCTTCCCGGAGGCCACGTAGGGCACGTCGGTGGCGACGACGTGATCGAACGGTATACCGAAGCGCCCCACGAGCGCCCGCACGACCTCGCGCTCGCAGGCCGAGACCATCCACACGTCAAAATCGTTGGCGTGCAGGAAGTCGATCACCTCGATCATGGGCCTGTAGAACGACTGGCCGTAGGTCATGCCCTCGAAGCCCACCACGTCCACCTTGTCGGCGAAGTCGGCGACGTAGGCGCGGAATTGAGCGGGCGTCATGCCGGCAAAGGCCGACGCGACAAGGTCGTCCTTGGTGATGCCCTCCGGCTTATACGTCTCACCCTCTGAATGGGCGTGGTCGCGCACCTGCTGCATGGCGTCGCGCTCTTCTTCGGTCGCGCTGTACGTCGGATCGTCCAGCACGCGATACATCGTCAGGCAGTAGTCCAGATAAACCGGCGCCTTCTCGCAGAGTATGGTGCCGTCCATGTCAAACGTCGCGACGCGATCCTCGGGAGCAAGGTAACCCGGGCTCGCTTCGTCCGTGGAATCATTCACAAAATCAACCAGCACCCGAAGCGATTCGCTGTCCGGATTCCATGAGGGAAAGACCTCTGCAAGGTCGATCTCCGCGCCCGGCTCAACCGCCGCGGCGTCCACTTTCAGGGCGCTGTAGGTCGCCTCACCCACGATGCCGGTCGCGTCCAGGCCGTTGTCCTTCTGAAAGGCCAGTACCGCCGCTTCTGTCTTCGGCCCGAATATCCCGTCCGCGGAGCCGTCCAGATAGCCCCGCGAGATCAGCGTTTCCTGGACTTCCCTTACCGCTTCGCCCTTCTGTCCCCGCCTGATGTTCTCCATCGCAAGGCCGTTGACGGACACGAGGACCGCCATCACAATGCAAACAACCGCGACTGTTATCTTTTTCATAAACACACCCTCCTAAATTTGTATACCTGTGAAAACCGACGTCATTTCACCTCGATCACATAGATCGCCCCGTCGATATCGGAATAGGCGTCGGCTCCGCGAATTGCACGACCACCGGGATCTTGAGATCCTGCGTCGTGCTCAGGTCCACCGCGTCGACGCTGATGACATGCCCCTCCAGTTCGGAGCCGCCGTCGTGGCGCTCTATCCGCGATACTCGCAGCACAGCATGGTCATGTCGTCGAACTGCGGCGCATGGCCCGTAAACAGCTTCACCGCCTCATGGACCCGACGGATCAGTTCTTCAGGGCTGGCGTTCGCGTCCCGATTCAGCGTGTCGATCAGCAGCTCCGCCCTGAACATGGCCTTGACGGCATTGGTCGCCTCCGGCACGCCGTCGGTATAGACAAACACGCAGTCGCCGGGGTGAAGCTCGAATGCGCGATTCCGATACTTCGCCCTTTTCAGGCCGCCGACAAACACGTCATGCCTGTATTTGAGCAGTTCAAACGCTCCTCCCGCGCGCCGGATACACGGGTTTTCGTGGCCCGCGTTGCAGGCCAGGCCCTTACCCGTGGAGAGCTCCAGCACGGCCAGCCACACCGTGACGAACATCTTTGAGGGATTGCGCTCGCAGAGCTGCAGATTCACTCTTGGATGCCATCATGAACAGCGCGGCCGGGACGCCCTTGTCGGATACGTCCGCGATCACCAGCGCCAGATGGTCGCTGTCGATCAGGAAGAAATCGTAGAAATCCCCGCCCACCTCCCTGGCCGGCGTCATGGACGCGAAGAGATCAAACTCGGTTCGGTCAGGGAACGCCGGAAAGGTCTGCGGCAGCGCGCTGGCCTGGATGTCCCTGGCCATGCTCAGCTCCCGGGCGATCCGCTCCTGTTCCTTGCGCTCGTTCTCCAGCGCCATCTGTTCGCGCTCCATGCGTCGGATCGTATCCATCTGCCGGGAGAGGGCCGCGCTGGTTCGGTTGATCTCCCGCTGCATCTGTTTGAATTCCTCAATGGAGGTGGATTCAAAGGCCGTGGATTCCAGGTCGCCCTTCCCCATGCGGACGATCCCCTTGAGCAGAGAGGAAAACTGACGCAAGAACCTTCTCAGCCACGCTTCATAGAGGATCAGAGCAGGGCCGCCTCCTTGTGCGCGCTGTTGGCCGAAATGAACCACATATAGGCGGAGCCGTTGCCCAGCAGCTGATAGACATTGGTATACAGGTTGGTGTCTGCCGACGGAACCATCGCGTATCCGGTCAGCGTGTCCGCGTCCGCCTTGACGCTCTCATTGTATAGCTCGGATTTGTTGTTGTGCAGCCCAAGATACTGCCCCCGCGAACACTTCGCCTCAAATTGCGCGGAGGTCTGGGTAAAGATCTCCATATCGAAGGAACCGTCCGCCCTTCCGGCGCGGTACAGCTTGTTATACCAAGCCATGGACGTCCACCACATGGAATGCGCCGGCTCCGTGTACCCGTCGTATACCTCGTTCGTAAATATGTCGTTCTGATACTTGTACGCAGCCCAGTAATCGACGCTCACGCCCGCGCGAAAGGCCATCGCGTAGCCACTCATATTCGCCGTTCCGAACAGATAGGTGGGGTAGCCGTCCTGGGTAAACGGATGGTTTTCATGCATCCGCATCAGCACGTCCAGGTAATCGTCCTCATTGTCAATGGGCGGGTAGCCCAGTTCGGCGTAATAGTCCCATCGGAGAATATAGCCGCCGGGATAGCTGCAGCCGTTGCTGAAGCCGACGCCGTTGTATCCGATCCTGACGGGAAAGAAATAGAACCCGTCCCCTTCGTCCCCCAGCTGCTTGTACACGTCATAGGTCAGCCTGGCCGCCCCCTGGAGGAAGTTCGGCACATATTCCTCCAGATACGGGTCGACATCCAGCGCCACGCCGTTTTCCAGGATCGTGGACAGGTTGTTGCGGGTGGCGACGATGTCCGGCAGATTGCCGCTGGACAGCGCGGCGTCATATTCCTCCGAGGACATATGGATATACCGGATATCCACCCCGAGCAGATCCTCCAGATACCGCAAAATGCCCGGTTGATCTTCCCCTTCCCTGTAGAAGGCCGAACGGTCGTTGAAATCGCCGATGGTCAGCACGGGGCGATCCTCCTCCGCCAGGCAAGCAGAACAGGCCGCGGGCAGAAGCAGCAGCGCCGCCAGCACCGACACGAGGATTCTCTTCAATTCGTTCCACCCCTTTTCATCCGGGATCACAGTTTTACTGCGTGTCGATCCACGATGGCGCCTCCCGACCCGCCGTTGGGTTCGATCAGCCCTCCTTGATCCGCTTCAGCGCGTCCGCCTTCAGCGCCACGCCGTCGATCTTGCCGCTGCCCAGCATCGGGAATTCATCGTACACGACGAAATGCGAGGGCACCTTGTACTTGGCCAGGCGCTTCAATAGCTCCGCCTTCACCGC
>CACYET010000143.1 GCA_902773515.1 uncultured Eubacteriales bacterium
CTTTGACTGCGCGGAGATGAAGGACGGGACAATCGACCTTGCGGCCGTTGAAAGCCTGATTCGGGACAATACAACGCTGGTGATTGCCCAGCGGAGCCGGGGATACGCGTGGCGGCCGAGCCTGGCACCGGAAGCCTTCCGGGAGCTGGCGGAGATGGACGACCTCGCCGCGGGGCGATCGTTCGTCCACCGCCGCAGCCCGCTGGCGAAGCTGCTGGTGACAATCGCATACATCGCCGCCGTGCTGTCCTACGGAAAGTACGCGCTCAGCGGCGTCGCCGTGCTGGCGCTGTGGCCCGCGCTGCTGTTCCAGCTCTCCGGCGTGCCCGTGGGCGCGTGCTTTCGCAAGCTGCGCTTCGCGCTCCCGCTGGTGCTGGCCGTGGGCCTGTTCAACCCGCTGTTTGACCGCTCGCCGCGGCTGGTCATGGCGGGGGTCGCGGTGTCGGGCGGCGTGCTGTCGATGCTCACCCTGATGCTGAAGGGGACGCTGTGCCTGACGGCCTCGTTCCTGCTGATGGCCACCACCGGCATCGACCGCCTGTGCGCGGCGCTGCGCAAATTGCACGTGCCGGGGACGCTGGTGACGCTCACGCTGCTGACGTATCGCTACGTGGGCGTGATGACGCGCGAGCTGGCCGCGATGACCGACGCCTACCGCCTGCGCGCGCCGGGGCAGAGGGGCATCCACGTCTCCGCCTGGGGCTCGTTCCTGGGCCAGCTGCTGCTGCGCAGCATGGACCGGGCCGAGCGCCTCTACGCCGCCATGCGCCTGCGCGGCTTTCGCGGGGAGTTCTACTACGCGGACATGCCGCCGCTGACATGGGCGGACGGCCTGTACGCGCTCGTCTGCATAGGCGCGTTCGCGCTGTGCCGCTTCGTGGACGTGGCGGGGCTGCTGGGAGGATGGGTGATCTAGCGTGATCGAGTGCAGGAATGTTTCCTTCGCCTACGAGCCGGGGCAGAAAGCGCTGGACGGCGTGACCTTTCGCGTCGGGCCGGGCGAGGCCGTGGGGCTGATCGGCGCCAACGGCGCGGGCAAGTCCACGCTGATGAAGGCGCTGCTGGGGCTGATCGAGTGCGAGGGGGAGATCCTCGTGGACGGCCGGCGCGTGGAAAAGCGGACGCTCGCCGACATCCGGCGCAGGCTGGGCTTCGTGATGCAGGACTCCGACGACCAGATGTTCATGCCCACCGTGTATGAGGACATGCTGTTCGGCCCGATGAACTACGGGCTCTCCCGCGAAAAGGCCGAGGCCCGGGCCGACGCGGCGCTCGAACGGCTGGGCCTTCAGGCGCTCAGGCATCGCCACAACCACCGGCTCTCCGGCGGCGAAAAGCGCATGGCGGCGATCGCCACGATCCTGGCGATGGAGCCCGCGGCGCTGCTGATGGACGAGCCGACCTCCGCGCTGGACCCGTACAACCGGCGGCGGGTGATCGAGATCGTGCGCGGCCTGCCCCAGACGCGCCTGATCGCCTCGCACGACCTGGACATGATCCTCGACACCTGCGACCGCGTGCTGCTGCTCTCCGGCGGGCGCGTCGCCGCCGACGGCCCCGCCGACGTGCTCCTGCGCGACAGGGCACTGCTGGAGGCGCACCGGCTGGAGCTGCCGCTGTCGCTTGCAGGACGCTGATTTGCAGGGAATCCTGCAAATCAGCGTCCTGAATAAATCATAAAAATCATATCACGCCAGCTTTGCCTCCCATAAGCGGGAGGCGTTTTTGCGCCCCGATCCTGTTAAATTTTCAGGTAATATGAGAAAAAGTCGACTTTGAACGGCAAAACGGACCCTCGCGGCGCTTGACAAACAAAAATGATTATGATATAGTCTTATATTGCGTTAGTATGGACGAAAAGCCGCTTTCGCAGCCAAAACGCCGAGAGCAAGGGCGTTTTCGGGAAATCGCGGGCTGGAATGTACGATAAAAATTCACATTCAAAACGCGATTTAACCGAAAATTATCATTCGCTTTTGACGGGCGTGGGCTGCGCGCCGCGGCCTGAAACAGGCGCGGCATGACGACGAAGAATAGGGGTGATTTAGGGAATGGCGCATCCGATGCAGATGGGCAAACGCACACGCATGTGCTTTGCGCGCATTGAAGAGGCACTGGCAGTACCCGATCTGATCGAGGTCCAGAAGAAATCCTACGAGAGCTTCCTGAAGGAGGGCCTTCGCGAGGTGTTGGCGGACGTTTCGCCGATCACCGACTACAGCGAGAGCCTGATTTTGGAGTTCATCGATTACTCGCTGGACGACAAGCCGAAGTACACCGTGGACAAGTGCAAGGAGCGCGACACCACCTACGCCGCGCCTCTGAAGGTGACGGTGCGGCTGACCAACCGGGATACCCACGAGATCAAGGAGTCCGAGGTCTTCATGGGCGATTTCCCGCTGATGACCGAGCACGGCACGTTCATCATCAACGGCCTCCCGGCGTATACTATTCCAAGGCCATCGACAAGACGGGCGCCGCGCTGTATTCCGCGCAGATGATCCCGAACCGCGGCGCGTGGATCGAGTATGAAACCGATTCCAACGGCGTGGTTTTCGCGCGCATCGACCGCGCCCGCAAGCTGCCCGTGACGGTGCTGCTGCGGGCCATGGGCGTCGAGAGCGACGAGGAGATCACCCGCCTGTTCGGCGACGACGAGCACGTGACCGCCACCATCACCCGCGACGCGCCCAGCGTCAACGACAAGGGCGAGCTGCGCTACAAGTCCCGCAAGGACCAGGCGTTGATCGAGATCTACAACAAGCTGCGCCCGGGCGAGCCGCCGTCGGTGGATTCCGCCACCAACCTGATCAACTCCCTGTTCTTCGATCCCAAGCGCTATGACCTGGCGCACGTCGGCCGCTACAAGTACAACAAAAAGCTGGCCCTGGCCCTGCGCATCTTCAACCAGGTGCCCGCGGAGGACGTGGTGCACCCGTTCACCGGCGAAGTGCTGGCGAAGGCGGGCGAGGCCATCTCCCGCGAGGTCGCCGAGGCCATCCAGAATTCCGGCGCGAACATGGTGCGCGTGAAGCTCGGCGAGAGCGACGTGAACATCATCGGCAACAACTTCGCGTTCTTCAAGCCCTTTATGGAGGGCTACGATCCCGAGCTTTTGAAGCAGTACGACGAGAGCGTCGTGCACTTCTCCGAGCGCGTGCACGTGCCCACGCTGATCAAGCTGCTGGAGCGCGTGAAGGGCGACGGCGCGCCGCTGAACCAGGCGTTGAAGGAGGCCCAGAAGGACCTGATGCCCAAGCACGTGCTGGTGGACGACATCATCGCCTCCGTCTCCTACCAGTTCGGCCTGTTCTACGGCATCGGCGAGGTGGACGACATCGACCACCTGGGCAACCGCCGCCTGCGCAGCGTGGGCGAGCTGCTGCAAAACCAGATCCGCGTGGGCATGAGCCGCCTGGAGCGCGTGGTCAAGGAGCGCATGGCCATCCAGGACATCGACAAGGTGCGCCCGCAGGATCTGATCAACATCCGCCCCGTGTCCGCGGCGATCAAGGAGTTCTTCGGCTCCTCGCAGCTGTCCCAGTTCATGGACCAGCCCAACCCGCTGGCCGAGCTGACCCACAAGCGCCGCCTGTCGGCCCTGGGCCCCGGCGGCCTGAACCGCGAGCGCGCGAGCTTCGCCGTGCGCGACGTGCACTACAGCCACTACAGCCGCATCTGCCCCATCGAGACGCCTGAAGGCCCGAACATCGGCCTGATCGGCTCGCTGGCCACCTATGCGCGCATCAACGAATACGGCTTCATTGAGGCGCCCTACCGCAAGATCGACAAGGCCACCGGCAGGGTCACCGAGCGGATCGACTACATGACCGCCGATGAAGAGGACAAGTACATCATCGCCCAGGCCAACGAGCCGCTGGACGACGAGGGCCGCTTCGTCAACGAGCGCGTGACCGTGCGCCGCAAGGATGAGATCATCCAGGTGGAGCGCGAGCGCGTGGACTACGTGGACGTGTCCCCCCGCCAGCTGATCTCCGTGGCCACCGGCATGATCCCGTTCCTGGAGAACGACGACGCGAACCGCGCGCTGATGGGCTCGAACATGCAGCGCCAGGCGGTGCCGCTCTTAAAGCCCGAGGCCCCGCTGGTCGCCACCGGCATCGAGTACAAGGCCGCGTGCGACTCCGGCGTCGTGCTGCTGGCCCGCGAGGACGGCGTGGTCACCCGCGTGACCGCCGACGAGATCGTCATCCGCGGCGAGAACGGCGAGGACGACGTCTACAAGCTGCAGAAGTTCGCCCGCAGCAACCAGGGCACCTGCATCAACCAGCATCCCATCGTGGCGGAGGGCGAGGTCGTGAAGGCCCGCCAGCCCATCGCCGACGGCCCCAGCACCGACCAGGGCGAGATCTCCCTGGGCCGCAACGCGCTGATCGGCTTCATGACCTGGGAGGGCTACAACTACGAGGACGCCGTGCTGCTGTCTGAGCGCCTCGTGAAGGAAGACATGTACACCTCGATCCACATCGAGGAATACGAGTCCGAGGCCCGCGACACCAAGCTGGGCCCGGAGGAGATCACGCGCGACATCCCCGGCGTGGGCGAGGACGCCCTGCGCGATTTGGACGAGCGCGGCATCATCCGCATCGGCGCGGAGGTTCGCGCCAACGACATCCTCGTCGGCAAGGTGACCCCCAAGGGCGAGACCGAGCTGACCGCCGAGGAGCGCCTGCTGCGCGCCATCTTCGGCGACAAGGCGCGCGAGGTGCGCGATACCTCGCTGCGCGTGCCCCACGGCGAATTCGGCATCATCGTCGACGTCAAGATCTTCACCCGCGAGAACCGCGACGAGCTCTCTCCCGGCGTCAACCAGATGGTGCGCGTGTACATCGCCCAGAAGCGCAAGATCCAGGTGGGCGACAAGATGGCCGGCCGCCACGGCAACAAGGGCGTCGTGTCCCGCGTGCTGCCCGAGGAGGATATGCCCTTCCTCGCCGACGGCACCCCGCTGGATATCTGCCTGAACCCGCTGGGCGTGCCCTCCCGAATGAACATCGGCCAGGTGCTGGAGGTCCATCTGGGCCTCGCCGCGAAGGCGCTGGGCTGGCACGTCGCCACGCCCGTGTTCGACGGCGCGCGCCAGGAGGACATCGACGAGCTGCTGGACAAGGCCGCGCAGCTCGAGGACGGCCCGCTGTACGACGAGCTGGGTCGGCCCACGATCCAGTTCTCGAAGATCGGCATCAACCGCACCGGCAAGCTGTGGGTGTACGACGGCCGCACCGGCGACCGCTTCGACAACCCCGTCACCGTCGGCTACATGTACTACCTCAAGCTGCATCACCTGGTGGACGACAAGATCCACGCCCGCTCCACCGGCCCCTACAGCCTGGTCACCCAGCAGCCTCTGGGCGGCAAGGCCCAGTTCGGCGGCCAGCGCTTCGGCGAGATGGAGGTGTGGGCCCTGGAGGCCTACGGCGCCAGCCATGTGCTGCAGGAGATCCTGACCGTCAAGTCGGATGACACCATCGGCCGCGTCAAGACCTATGAGGCCATCGTGAAGGGCGAGAACATCCCCGATCCGGGCGTGCCGGAGTCCTTCAAGGTGCTGATCAAGGAGCTGCAATCCCTGGCGCTGGACATCAAGGTGCTGTCCGAGGACAAGCAGGAGATCGAGATCCGCGAGCTGGAGGACGATATCTACGCCAACGAGAGCGAGTTCAAGGACGAGCTCGGCCCGGTGATCCCGCCGGAGGCCATGACCGAAGAGGAAGAGGCCGTCGTCGAGGACTTCGACTTCGACGATCTGGAGCTGGGCGACGACGACTTCGGACTGGACGAGGACTTTTAAGCGCTTAGGATAGTATAGAAAGGAGAGAGCTCCTTGTTTGAATTGACAAATCTGGATTCCATCCAAATCGGTCTGGCTTCGCCGGAGAAGATCCGCAAGTGGTCCCACGGCGAGGTGACGAAGGCAGAGACCATCAACTATCGCACGCTGAAGCCGGAGCGCGACGGTTTGTTCTGCGAGCGCATCTTCGGGCCCACCAAGGACTGGGAGTGCAACTGCGGCAAGTACAAGCGCACCCGCTTCAAGGGCGTCATCTGCGACAAGTGCGGCGTCGAGGTCACCAAGGCCAAGGTGCGCCGCGAGCGCATGGGCCACATCGAGCTGGCCGCGCCCGTCAGCCACATCTGGTACTTCAAGGGCATCCCCAGCCGCATCGGCACGCTGCTGAATATCAGCCCCCGCGCGCTGGAGCAGGTGCTGTACTTCGCGTCCTACATCGTGCTCGATCCCGGCGACCCCGCCATCTCCAAGCTCCAGCAGAACCAGCTGCTGAGCGAGACCGAGTACCAGCAGAAGAAGCAGCAGGCCGCCGAGGTCGGCTTCGAGTTCCGCGTGGGCATCGGCGCGGAGGCCGTGCGCGAAATGCTGCAGAACGTGGACCTGGACGCCCTGAACGACCAGCTGCGCAAGGAGCTGCAGGAGCTGTCCGAGAAGGAGACCAAGCGCAATACCGAGGGCCAGAAGCGCCAGCGCATCATCAAGCGCCTGGAGGTCGTGGAGGCCTTCCGCCAGAGCGGCAACAAGCCCGAGTGGATGATCCTGGACGTGGTGCCGGTCATCCCGCCGGAGCTTCGCCCGATGGTGCAGCTGGACGGCGGCCGCTTCGCCACCGCCGACCTGAACGACCTGTACCGCCGCGTCATCAACCGCAACAACCGCCTCAAGCGGATGCTGGAGATGAACGCGCCTGACATCATCGTGCGCAACGAGAAGCGCATGCTGCAGGAGGCCGTCGACGCCCTGATCGACAACGGCCGCCGCGGACGCCCCGTCACCGGCGCGGGCGGACGCCAGCTGAAGTCGCTGTCCGACCTGCTGCGCGGCAAGCAGGGCCGCTTCCGCCAGAACCTTCTGGGCAAGCGCGTGGACTACTCCGGCCGCTCCGTCATCGTGGTCGGCCCGAGCCTGAAGCTGTATCAGTGCGGCCTGCCCAAGGAGATGGCGCTGGAGCTGTTCAAACCCTTCGTCATCGAGCGCCTGGTGAACCAGGGCATGGCCGTGAACGTCAAGACCGCTAAGCGCGCCGTCGAGCGCCTCAAGCCCGAGGTGTGGGACGTGCTGGAGAGCGTCATTCGCGACCATCCCGTCATGCTCAACCGCGCGCCCACGCTGCACCGCCTGGGCATCCAGGCCTTCGAGCCGATCCTGGTCGAGGGCAAGGCGCTGAAGCTGCACCCGCTGTGCTGCACCGCCTTCAACGCCGACTTCGACGGCGACCAGATGGCCGTGCACGTGCCGCTGTCGATGGAGGCGCAGGCCGAGGCCCGCTTCCTGATGCTGGCCGCGAACAATATTTTGAAGCCCCAGGACGGCAAGCCCGTCATCTGCCCCACGCAGGACATGGTTCTGGGCTGCTACTACCTGACCATGATCCACGAGGGCCTCAAGGGCACCGGCAAGTACTTCACCGACGTGGACGAGGCCCTGATGGCCTACGCCACCGGCGAGCTGGCCCTGGAGGCCCCCTGCCACATCCGCATGACCCGGACCATCGACGGCGTGGAGTACTCCCGCATCGTGGAGACCACCATCGGCCGCGTGATCTTCAACAAGGCCATTCCCCAGGACATGGGCATGCAGAAGCGGGAGACCGTGGACGACATGTTCA
>CACYET010000144.1 GCA_902773515.1 uncultured Eubacteriales bacterium
GCAATGCGCCGCCCGCCCTTGCCTTCCCCTTTAGGAGGCCGAAGGCCTAGCGTCAGCGTCAGGTGACCCGCAGGGCCGGATGAGGTGTCATTCCCCAAAAGCCTTCCCCTCTGGGGAAGGTGGCACGGCGAAGCCGTGACGGATGAGGTCGCCTCCCCATCTCCCCCTGTAGGACCGGCGTTGCGGCGGAAGGTCCGCCCCCGCACCCGCCTTGCCTTCCCCTCTGTAGGGGCGGCGATGCGCCGCCCGCCTTGCCTTCCCCTTTTGACGCCCCGCGTCTGTCGCTGCGCTTGGCCGCGGGTTTCGCCTGCGTCTTGCCCTCCGGGCTGCGCTTGCAGGCTCAGCACTCGCTGAAGGTGCCCCCGCAGGGGGCGGATGAGGTCGCCTCCCCTCCCCCTCCCCCCTACACTCCAAAAAAAGAAGGCCCCTCCATGTTCTACGAAGAGCCCTACCGCAAGCGCACCCACTCCCCGCGCCGGCGCGAACGTCGCCGGCGCGGCTTTGGCGCGTGGCTCGCGGGCTTTCTCCTGCGCCTGGTCGCGCTCGTCCTCCTCCTGGCCGTGCTGGCCGCGGCGCTGCTCTACGCGCTGCCGGTCTCCATCTTCGCGGTCGAGCCCGACGACGCGCAGCTCTCCCTCACCGACGGCCTCCCCGCCTCCCGCGCGAATATCCTGCTGCTGGGCCTGGACATGACCCGCGAGAACAGCCGCCGCAGCGACACCATCGTCATCGCCTCCGTCGGTTACAACCAGCTCAAGCTCACCAGCATCCTGCGCGACACTCTCGTGGACATCCCCGGCCACGGCAAGGGCAAGCTGAACGCCGCCTACGCCCACGGCGGAGCCCCGCTGGTCATGCGCACGCTCAACGAAAACTTCCGCCTCAACATCATGCACTACCTGTCCGTCGACTTCACCGCCCTCGTGGCGCTGGTGGATGCGCTCGGCGGCGTGGAGGTGAACGTCACCGAGGCGGAGATGAACCGCATCAACCAGAACATCTGGAACGCCCGCGCCCAGATCGAGGCCCACGGCTACTCCGCCGAGTCCCTCTCCCAGTGCGGCGAGCGCACGCACCTGAACGGCGTCCAGGCCCTCTACTACGCGCGCCTGCGCAAGCTGGACAGCGACTTCACCCGCGCCTCGCGCCAGCGCGCGCTGCTCGAGGCCATGCTCGCCCGCATCCGCTCTAACCTCTGGAACCCGGCGCTGCTCCTGCGCCTCGCCCGCACGCTGCGAACCTCCGTAGATACGAACATGTCCCCCATCCAGCTGCTCTCGCTGGGCGAGAAGGTCCTCGCCGCCACAGCCCCCGGCCAGCTCCGCCTCCCCGTGGACGGCTCCTACACCGACGACGGCGCCAACCTCATCATCGACGACCTCTCCCAAAACGTCTCCGCCTTCCGCGCTTTCGCCTACGACTGACCCCCGCCCTACCTTCCCCTCTCCCGTAGGGGCGGCGATGCGGCGGAAGGTCCGCCCCCGCGCCCGCCCCCACACCCGTCCCCAAAAGCCCTCCCCTTTAGGGGAGGGTGCCGAACAGAGTGAGGCAGGAGAGGTCGTTCTCCTCCCCAAAAACCCGTCTTGCCTCCCCCCATCCCCCCTGTAGAGGCGGCGTTGCGCCGCCCGTCTTTAAACGAAACGAAAAGATCCTTCGCTTCGCTTAAGATGACAACGTCACGGCAAACGCCGACAATGTCATCCTGAGCGCAGCGAAGGATCTTTTCCTCCAATCCGCCTACTCTAACTCCTCACTCCTAACTCCTAACTCCTCACTCCTAACTCCTAACTCCTAACTCCACTCTCAACTCTCCACTCTTCACTCTTTCCGTCCCATCTTCTTATACCTGCTCTCGATCCACAGATTGGAGACCCCGTTGTACACGAACACGCCGCCGATCACCATCACGGCGGCCTTCATCGCGCCGAACGCGAAGAACACCAAAAATCCGCCCAGCAGTATGGTCAGCACGGCCATCACCATCGACGACGTCCAGCTGCTCTGCCCCTCCTTGCGCAGCTCCAGCGCCTGCGCCAGGTTGATCACGCCGTTCACCAGTATGACGATGCCGATCAGCTTTGGCAGCAGCGTCACCACGCCCTTCGGCGCGATCAACACGATCAGCCCCGCCACCAGGCACAGGATCGCGATCGCCAGCGACGTGTAGCTCGCGCCCGACCGGTCCTTCTCCCGATACCACGAGAAGCCCGACACAGCCGCGCCCACCAGCAGCGCGATGCCCAATATCCGGGCCGCCAGCGTCAGCGTCTTTCCCGGCCAGATAAACAGCACCAGCCCCAGCACCACCATCAGTATCGACAGCAGCACGTTGTTCCTGCTGAACCTCTCAAACCTGAATTTCAAACCGTTCATACCTTTCGACTTCCTTTCATGATCCCATTTCTTTCCAGAACCTTCCCCCATCCTACTTCCTCAAACTCCACCACCGCTTCAAGCGCTCGTGCAGCGAATCCCGCGGCGCGGCGGATTTCGCGAACTCGATCGGGTGGCTCATGTACCAGCCCTGCACGTCGATCGGCTCGGCGTCGCCGGGGCTCAGCCGCGTGTAGTCCCCATCGCTGTGCTTGCGCCAGGCCCGCGTGTTGTCCGCCAGCAGCAGGTTCAGGTATTCCTCCAAAAACTGCTTGATCTCCGGCGAGCGCACCGGGCCGCCCACCTCCACGCGCCGATCCTGGTTGCGGGTCATGAAGTCCGCCGACGACAGGTACAGCTTCATCTCCAGCCCTTCGCCGAACGCGTAGATGCGGCTGTGCTCCAGGAACCGCCCCACCACCGATGTCACGGTGATGTTCTCCGTCTTTCCGGGCACGCCCGGCACGATGCAGCATATGCCGCGGATGATCAGATCGATCCGCACGCCCGCGCAGCTGGCCTCGCTCAGCTTGTCGATCAGCTCGCGGTCCGTCACGGAGTTCGCCTTGATGCGGATGCGCCCGTCCGCGCCGCGCGCGATCTGCTCGTCGATCATCTCCATGATCCGGTTCTTCATCGCGAACGGCGCCACCAGCAGCTTGTTGTACTCCCCGGCGCTGTTGCCGATCAGCATGTTCTCAAAGAAGCTCACGGCGTCGCGCGTGATGTCCGCGTCCACGGTCATCATGCAGAAGTCGGTGTAGAGCGTCGAGGTCTTCTCGTTGTAGTTGCCGGTGCCGATCTGGGCGATGTACCCCAGCCCGCCGCGCTCGCGCCGCGTGATCAGGCAGAGCTTCGCGTGGCACTTCAGGTTCTCCGGCCCGTAGATGATCCGGCAGCCCGCCTCCTCCAGCTCCATCGACCAGTCGATGTTGTTCTGCTCGTCGAAGCGGGCGCGCAGCTCCATCAGCACGGTCACTTCCTTGCCGTTCTCCGCCGCGGCGCAAAGCGCCTTGGCGATGGCGGAGTTCCGCGCCAGCCGGTAGATCGTGATCTTGATGCTCAGTACGTCCGGGTCCTTGGCGCTCTGCCGCAGCAGGTCCAGAAACGGCTGCATGCTCTGGTACGGGTAGAACAGCAGCACGTCCCGCTGCGACACCTGGTCCCAGATGGGCTTGTCGGGCATCAGGTAGTCCGGGTACACCGGCGTGTGCGGCGCGTACAGCAGCTGCCCCGGCGCCTTCTCGATCTGGTCGATGTAGTCCAGCTTCAGCGGGCACGCGCAGCTGAACACGCGCTCGCTGTCCAGCTTCAAGAACTCGCACAGCCGCTTCACCAGCCGCGGGGCCTTGCCCTCCAGCTCCAGGCGCACCGGGGCCAGGCGGTCCCGCTTCTTCAGGAGCGTGCGCATGTAGTTCAGAAAGTCCGGGTTCTCCTCGTCGTAGTGCTCCTCGCTCAGGCTGATGTCCGCGTTGCGCGTGATCGATATGATCGCCTGCTCCGACACGTCGTAGATCCGAAATATCTTCTTCATGTGGGCGGCGATCACCGCCTCGGTGCGGATGTAGCGCGCCCCGCCGCCGGGCAGGGCGATCACCCGCGGCAGCGTCGTGGGCACGTCCACGATGCCCAGCATGGCCGCCTGCTTGCCGCCGGAGGCCTGCTTGCCCCCGCCGGACTGCTTGCCCTTGTCCTTATCCTTGTCCTTGTCCTTCTCCTTGCCGCCGCCCGCGGGCTTGCCGCTCAGCGTCAGAAGCGCCGCCGCATAGAGCGCCTTGTTCTTCAGGTGGGGGAAGGGATGGCTCCTATCGATCACCTGCGGCGACAGCAGCGGCCGGATGTTCTCCTTGTAGTACTCCTGCACATACGCCCGCTGGCTGCTCGTCAGGGCGTCGTAGCCCGTCTCCGTAACGCCGGCGTTGTCCAGCGCCTTCATCAGCTTCGCGTAGATGGCGTCCCGGCGCTCCACCAGCGGTCGCACCGCCGCGCAGATGGCGCTCACCTGCTCCCGGGGCGTCATGCCGCTCTTGTTGTCCGTCTCGTCCGGGGCCAGCATGTCCATGTCGATCAGGCTGCCCACGCGCACCATGAAGAACTCGTCCAGGTTGCTGGTGAATATGGAGACGAACCGCATCCGCTCCATCAGCGGCACGGTGGGGTCGATGGCCTGCGCCAGAACCCGCTCGTTGAATTTCAGCCAGCTCAGCTCGCGGTTCTGGGTGTAGCTCATGTCTCGCTTCACGATCGGCGCGTTTTCCACTTTGGTAACCTCCCGCCCTCCAAAAGGGCATACATTCCTATGATACTTCTATTATACCAGACCTTCGCCCGTTTTCCAACCGCCAACCCGGAAAAAAACTGGACACAAATGTGTGAATGCGTCGATTTTCCGCTTTCGGGGCTTGTCATTCCCCGCGAAATGCGCTATAATATGTTAAAGTAATGTTTCCGTTTTAACGCGAGCATAAAACATAGAGAAAGAGGTGTCCCCATGATTCGCATCGGCATGTTGACCTCCGGCGGCGATTGCCAGGCCTTGAACGCGGCCATGCGCGGCGTCGCGAAAACCCTGTACAACTCCAACGAAGAGGTCGAGATCTACGGCTTCCTGAACGGCTATCAGGGCTTGATCCACGGCCGCTTCCGCCTGCTGACGTATGACGACTTCTCCGGCATCCTCACCAAGGGCGGCACGTTCCTCGGCTCCAGCCGCACCCCGTTCAAGATGATCCAGGTCATCGAGGAGGACGGCATCGACAAGGTCGCCGCCATGAAGCAGACCTACTACAAGCTCCAGCTGGACTGCTTGGTCGTCCTCGGCGGCAACGGCACCCACAAGACGGCCAACCTTTTGAGCGAGGAGGGCCTCAACGTCGTCACGCTGCCCAAGACCATCGACAACGACCTCTGGGGCACCGACATGACCTTCGGCTTCCAGTCCGCTGTGGACATCGCCACCGACTGCATCGACATGATCCACACCACCGCCGCCTCCCACGGCCGCATCTTCATCGTGGAGATCATGGGCCACAAGGTGGGCTGGCTGCCCCTGAACGCGGGCATGGCCGGCGGCGCGGACATCATACTGATCCCCGAGATCCCCTACGACCTGGACAAGATCGCCGAGAAGATCAAGGAGCGCCACGACCGGGGTGCGTCCTTCACCATCCTGGCGGTGGCCGAGGGTGCCATCTCCAAGAAGGATCCTACGAGATCGCCGCGAAGCTGAACAAGAAGACCGGCTACGACGTGCGCGTCACCGTCCCGGGCCACACCCAGCGCGGCGGCTCCCCCTGCCCCTACGACCGCGTGTTCGCCTCCCGCCTCGGCTCCGAGGCCGGCAAGCTGATCCTCAAAAAGGAGTTCGGCTTCATGGTCGGCTACAAGAACCGCGAGATCGTCAAGGTCGCCCTGAAGGACGTCGCCGGCAAGCTCAAGATGGTCGATCCCGACGCCTCCATCATCAAGGAAGCCAAGATGCTCGGCATCAGCTTCGGCGACTGATCGTTGTGGGCGGGGGAATCCTTCCCCCGCCACTGCCACCCCCTGACAGATTTTGCTTGATGGCAATGCCATCCGGTCGCAAAATCTGCGAGGATGGAATTTCATCTCCAGGTAAATGGGATTTCCCTTCGCTGAAATTCCTTCGGTCCTGACGCACATGTCGCCAGGACCGATTTTATACAGCGTTTCTGTTCGCAGGGACGCCATTCATGGCGTCCGCGTCACACCCGTTTTGTCTCAAATCCTACTTGACTTTCACGGTAATCGTGGCCTTCAACCCGTTGCTGGTCTTGACCGTGATCTTCGCCGTTCCCGCCTTCTTCGCGGTAATCGTCCCGTTCTTGTCCACACTCACCACTTTGCTCTTGGACGACTTCCAACTGAGCGTGGTGATGGCGCTGGAGGGCGCCAGCTCCGCTTTCAGCCTCAGGCTCTGTCCCTTCTTCAACGTCAGCGGCCCTCTGTCTGCGAAAAAGATGCCCGTGGGCTTGTTGGGATTGACCACCGTGATGGTCAGCTTCCACTTCTTCTTGTTTTTCAGCGTGATGGTGACGGTGGCCTTCCCCTCCTTCAGGGCCTTGATCCTGCCGTCCTTCGACAGCTTCACCACCTTGGCGTTGTTCGTCTTCCAGCTCTTGGGCGTCGCGTCCTTCAGGGAGATTTGCAGCGTCTCTCCCACGTTCATCTTCAGTTTCTCGCTCCCGGAGACCACATGGCCCGACTGCGCGTAGAGCTTGTAGCCGCAGGCGCACTTGCCATTGGGATCGAAGCTGTGGTTCTCCAGCACAGGCTCGCCCGCCATGCTGTGTGACTCGCTCGCCATCCACTTCATAAACGCTTCCGGGCCAGCGTCGTATTGCTCCAGCATCTCCTTCATCAGCAGCACGGCACGCCACTCTCCCTCGGAGAGATCGGATTCCCGGATGCCCGCGTCCGCCATCGCCTTCATCAGCGCGCGGGCGTCCTCCATCACATCCTTCGCCTCCGCGTACACCGACTGGGCGTCCATTTCGTTCACGGAGATGTAGTGCTTGCAATCCGGACAATACAGCTCGTTGCCCAGTTGCGGATACCGCCAGTGCTGCTGGCTGTCCACGGTCTTATAGGTCGCGTCCCACTGCACCCAGCGTGCGTTATTGTGCTTGCAGGCCGCGCCTTCGGCAAATCCGGTCAGCATCGCCGTCCACGCGAGCAGCATCGACAACAGCAGGCATATCCTCTTGAACATCCCCAATTCCCCCTTTGTATTTCCAGGTCGCGCCGTGAATTGACCAGTATCAAGGTCAATATCCACGTCCAGTATAGCATAGAATGATGGATATTGCAACCAATACTGGTCAAAGGTGGGTTTTTCATGGAGCAAAAGCTGCGGCGCGATCGGCACATGGGGGCGAATCTCAAGGCGCTTCGCACTTCCGCAAAGCTGTCTCAGGAAAAGCTGTGCGCGGAATTGCAGCGGCGCGGCTGTGACATCGGCAGAACCACGTATGAGAAGTACGAAACGGGCGAATTGAACATCCGCATCAGCGTTCTTATCGAGCTGCGAAAGATCTATGGCTGCGGCTACGAGCGTTTCTTTGATGGGCTGGACCCTGACGAGCCCAAATAGCGAGCGGATAAGCGATCCGCCTCATCTCTCTCAACTCTTAACTCTAAACTCTCAACTCTTCCACGCATTTCATGCTATAATACCCCTATCATACCCGATTACAGGAGGCCCATCATGTACATATCCAAATCCGACGCCCTCGCCTGGTTCTCCTTCTTCGCAGAGCTCCCCGAGGACGAGCCACTCCTCCCCCGCCAGCAGGAGATCGCGCTGGCGACGCTCTTTCAGATCGAAGCCGCCGAGGAAGCGCGCATCGAAAGGCTGAAGTCCGACATCCCCGGCCTCAAATCCCTGAACGACCGCACCTTCTACATCGGCGACGACGCCCGCTTCCCGAAGGGCTGCCGCTCGTGCCTGCTGGGTACGGGCCTTTCCGCCGTGCGCAAGACCAACCGCTGCAACCTCTGCTGTCCGTTCTGCTACGACTACGGCGAGATGGACCTCCAGCCGCCCGTCGGCGAGGGCTACTGGGAGATCGGCGGCACGAAGCTGCGCGAGGACGACCTCGACCTCCTCTTCTCCATGGGCAACCGCCCCACCGGCGTCGCCTACGTCTACCTCGAGCCCTTCATGGAGATCGAGAAGTACTACGGCATCATCCGCAGGTTCCGCGACGCCGGCGTCTACCAGCACATGTACACCAACGGCACCCTCGCCACCGAGGAAAACCTGCGCGCGCTGGGCAAGGCCGGGCTGGACGAGCTGCGCTTCAACCTCGGGGCCTCCGGCTGCTCCGATCGCGTGATCGAGGCCATTGCCGTCGCGAAGCGCTACATCCCCATGGTCGGCGTCGAGACCCCAATGACCCCCGAGCTCTACACGGCCTTCCTCGGGAAGAAGGCCGCCATCCTCGCCACGGGGCTGGACTTTGTGAACTTCGCCGAGCTGCACCTGAACCCCAACAACCTGGAGAACTATTTTGGCGAGAACATGTACATGTACCGCCAGGGCTACCTCTCCCCGATCGCCAGCCACGAGCTGACGCTGAAGCTGATGCGCGTCGCCAGCGAGGAGCGCTGGCCCATCGCGGTGCACGACTGCTGCAACCGCACCAAGTTCGCCCGCGATTTGAACCTCCGCGCCCACGAGGGCGGCTGGTTCGGCGCCAGCAGCTACGGCATGGAGTTCCCCTCCATCCCCTACGCCGCCTTCCTGCCCATCCTCTCCGATCCCGACTTCCCCTTCCTTCGCGAGGAGCCACTCCCCGTCGGCTACCGCCCCACCGACCTCGTCCTCTGACCCTTCCCCAAAAGCCTTCCCCTTCAGGGGAAGGTGGATTGCCGCGCAGCGGCAAGACGGAAGAGGTCGCCTCCCCGCCTCC
>CACYET010000145.1 GCA_902773515.1 uncultured Eubacteriales bacterium
TCCATCATCGGGTGCTTCCAGAACAGCGAGGCCGTGGGCCGCGTGCAGCACGGCTCCGCCTGGTGGTTCGACGACCACTTCGACGGCATGGTGGACCAGATCAAGTCGCTGGCCGCGCGGGGCTACCTGGCGGGCTTCGTGGGCATGCTCACCGACAGCCGCTCGTTCCTCAGCTATCCGCGCCACGAGTACTTCCGCCGCATCCTCTGCCGCGTGATCGGCGAGTGGGTGGAGGAAGGCATGTTCCCCGCGGACATGCAGACGCTGACCGGGATCGTCCGCGGCATCAGCTACGCCAACGCGAAGGCGTATTTCAGGTTCGCGGAGAAGTGACGGCGGCACTCGCCAAAAGCCTTCCCCTCTGGGGAAGGTGGCTCGCCGTGGCCGCAGGCCAGCGAAGCGCCAGGGCGAGACGGATGAGGTCGATAGGGGGCGACGATTTGTTGAACAAATCCGACCTCATCCGACCTCGCTGACGGCACTGAAAGTGCCTGCTCGGCCACCTTCCCCAGAGGGGAAGACAGAATAAGATGGAGGTAAATCATATGTTGACAGTTGAACAGGTCGCGGCCTGCGGCGTGGTGCCGGTGGTCGTTTTGGAGGACGCGGAGCAGGCCGTGCCCACGGCGAAGGCGTTGCTCGCGGGCGGCATCAACGCCATGGAGATCACGTTCCGCACGTCCGCGGCGAAGGCGAGCATCGCGAAGGTGGCGGCGGAGGTGCCGGAGATGATCGTCGGCGCGGGCACCGTCGTGAACGTGGAGCAGCTGCACGACGCCCTCGAGGCGGGCGCGAAGTTCATCGTCTCGCCCGGCTCCGACGCGGACGTCATCCGCGAGGCCATGGCGCTGAACGTGCCCGTCATGCCCGGCGTGGTGACGCCCAGCGAGATCATGATGGGCCTGAAGCTGGGCGTCCGGGTGTTTAAGTTCTTCCCGGCGGAGAGCTTCGGCGGCCTGAAGACCATCAAGGCGCTGTGCGGCCCGTTCCCGCAGATTCGCTTCATCCCCACCGGCGGCATCAACCAGAACAACGCCGCCGAATACTTCAAGAACCCGAAGATCGTGGCCGTGGGCGGCAGCTGGATGGTGACCAAGGACATGGTCGCCGCCGGGGACTTCGACGGCATCACCGAGAAGTCCGCCGCCGCAACGGCGCTGTTCAGGGAGATCAGGGGATAGGGAATAGGGAACAGGGAATAGGCAATAGGAGAAAGGAATCAGGGGTTGTAGGGGCGGCGATGCGCCGCCCGCCCCGTCGCCATCGATCAATACGGAAGGAAGATACCCATGGCACAGCTCAACTATGAAGTATTGAAGCAGTCCGGCTATCCGGGCTTTATCCAGCAGGCGGGCGTGGAGAAGGTCATGCAGTTCGGCGAAGGCAACTTCCTGCGCGCCTTCGTGGACGACTTCTTTGACATCGCCAACGAGAAGGCCGGCTGGAACGGCAAGGTGGTGCTGGTGCAGCCCATCGGCGGCGGCCTCAGCGAACTGATCAACCGCCAGCAGGGCCTCTATACGCTCTACCTGCGCGGCAGCCAGGACGGCCGGAAGGTGGACGAGAAGCGCGTCATCTCCGCGGTCAGCCGCTGCCTGAACCCCTACGGGGAGTGGGACAAGGTGCTCGAGTTCGCCCGCAGCGACGACCTGGAGTTCATCGTCTCCAACACCACCGAGGCCGGCATCGTCCACGACAGCGAGAGCGCGTTCGACCAGGCGCCGCCGCACAGCTTCCCCGCGAAGCTGACGCGCGTGCTCTACGAGCGCTTCACGGCGGGCAAGCCCGGCATCGTGATGCTCTCCTGCGAGCTGATCGACAACAACGGCAAGGAGCTTTTAAGGTGCGTCAACCAGTACATCGACGACTGGAAGCTTTCAGAGGACTTCCGCCGCTGGGTGAACGAGCAGAACGTGTTTTGCTCCACGCTGGTGGACCGCATCGTGCCCGGCCGCATCCGCGACGAGGCGGAGGTGAAGCGCCTGGCGGAGCAGAACGGCTACGACGACCCGCTGACCGACGTGGGCGAGATCTTCGGCGTCTGGGTGATCGAGGGCCCGGCCTGGCTGGAGGACAAGCTGCCCTTCAAGGCCGCGGGCTGCCCGGTGATGGTGGTGCCGGACGTGACGCCCTACAAGAAGCGCAAGGTGCGCATCCTTAACGGCGCGCACACGGGCTTCGTGCTGGGCGCGTACCTGGCGGGCTACGACATCGTGCGCGACTGCATGCATGACGATACCGTCCTCGGCTACATGAACAGGATGCTGTACGAGGAGGTCATCCCCACGCTGCCGCTGGACAAGGAGGATTGCAAGCAGTTTGCCGCGGCGGTGCAGGATCGCTTCAACAACCCGTTCGTGAACCACGAGCTGATGAGCATTTCGCTCAACTCCACCAGCAAGTGGCGCGCGCGGAACATGCCCACGTTCCTGGACTACGTGGCGCAGACAGGCAAGCTGCCGCCCTGCCTCACGACGAGCTTCGCGGCCTACGTGGCGTTCTACTCGAACGACATCCAGGGCCTGACCGACGCGGGCCTGGTGTGCAAGCGCCCCAAGGGGAACACTTACACCGTGTCGGACGATCGCTGGGTGCTGGAGTTCTACGACGCGCACAGGGGCGATTCCGAAGAGGCGCTCGTGCACGCCGTGATGACGAACGCCGACATGTGGGGCCAGGACCTGACGCAGGTGCCCGGCTTCGAGGCCGAGGTCGTGCGCATCCTGAAGCTCATCCGTAAGGACGGCGCGCTGGAGGCGTACAGAGAGGCGCTTTAGAGGCGCGTGGATACACCGCCGATTGTATCATGGCGAAAACAGAGGTACAGATTCTTCGACTTCGCTTTGCCTTCGGCAAGGCTTCGCTCAGAATGACAGCAAACCGCTTCGTGTGTCATCCTGAGCGAAGCGTAAGCGTAGTCGAAGGATCTGTACGATTCGATTACTGAGAGCATTCCTTTTGGCCATCGGAGGAACTACCTATGAATAAACTCGTTCAAATCACCCCCCGCGACATGGTGGCCGTGGCGCTCGCACCGCTTGCGGCAGGGGAGGCGGCATCCTATGGCGCGGGCGAGGTGACGCCGCTCGCGGACATCCCCATGGGCCACAAGGTCGCCCTGCGGGAAATCCGCGCGGGCGAGGCCGTGATCAAGTACGGCTTTCCCATCGGCAGGGCCGCCGCGGACATCCCGCGGGGCGGGCACGTGCACACCCACAACCTGAAGACCGGCCTGTCCGGCGCGCTGGCGTACGAGTACCACCCGACCCATCCGGCGCTGGAGCCCAGCGAGCCCGCAACATTCATGGGCTATCCCCGCAAGGTGGGCCGCCCGGGCATCCGCAACGAGCTGTGGATCATCCCCACCGTGGGCTGCGTGAACGACAACGCGCAAGCCCTGGCCCGGCGCGCGCAGGCGTTGGTGGGCGGCGCGGTGGAGGGCGTGTACGCCTTCTGCCACCCCTACGGCTGCTCGCAGATGGGCGGCGACCAGGAGAACACGCGCCAGGCGCTGGCAAACCTGGCCACGCATCCCAACGCCGGGGGCGTGCTGCTGCTGGGGCTGGGCTGTGAGAACAGCGGCGTGGACCAGATCATGGCGCGCGTGGGTGCGCACGACCCCGAGCGCCTGCGCACGCTGGTGTGCCAGGACGTCGAGGACGAGCTCGAGGCCGGCATGGCGATGCTTACGGAGCTGGCGGCGCGCATGCGCGGCGACGCGCGCGTGCCCTGTCCGGCCAGCGAACTGGTGGTGGGCCTCAAGTGCGGCGGCTCCGACGGCCTGTCCGGCATCACCGCGAACCCGACCATCGGCGTGTTCTCCGACCTGTTGACCGCGATGGGCGGCAGCACGATCCTCACCGAGGTGCCGGAGATGTTCGGCGCGGAGACGATCCTGATGGACCGCTGCGCGAGCGAAGCGCTGTTTGAAAAGACCGTCCACCTGATCAACGACTTCAAGGGCTACTTCGAGAGCCACCACATGCCCGTGTACGAGAACCCGTCCCCGGGCAACAAGGCCGGCGGCATCACCACGCTGGAGGACAAGGCGCTGGGCTGCACGCAGAAGAGCGGCTCCGGGCCGGTGACGGGCGTGTTGAAGTACGCCGAGAAGGTGGAGAGCGCGGGGCTCAACCTGCTCTCCGCCCCCGGCAACGACCTCGTGGCCTCCACGGCGCTGGCGCTGTCCGGGGCCCAGCTGGTGCTGTTCTCCACGGGCCGCGGCACGCCGTTCGGCTGTCCGGTGCCCACGGTGAAGATCGCCAGCAACAGCCCGCTGGCGCAGAAGAAGCGGAATTGGATCGACTTCGACGCGGGGCGGCTGCTCTCGGGCAGCAACTTGCAGGCGCTGGGCGGCGAGCTGATGGACTATGTGCTGGCCGTCGCCGGCGGTCAGCCGACCCGCAACGAGGTCAACGGCTACCACGACCTGGCCATCTTCAAGCAGGGCGTGACGCTCTGACGCGGGATGATCCCAAGTGAAACGGACAAACGATGGGCAATCGGCGGGATTGCCCATTTTATGTCGAATTGAAGCCGGTTTTTTATCATGGAATTCGCTGCCATCCGTGCTATAATGAGTTTGGAGCGACGGGTCGCGCAATGGCCGCGTCCGTTGCCGCTCAAGCCGAAGGAGCGATGGATATGAAGCCCAAGAGAGTGATTGCGCTGGTGTTGCTGCTGGCGCTGGTCCTCGCGACGCCCGCCATGGCCTCGCACGCGCAGGTCAAGAAGGTGCTCAGCGTCGCCAAGGGCAAGCTGGGCGCGCCCTACGCGCTCCGCTCGGACGCTCCCAACAGCTTCAACTGCCTGTCCTTCGTCGCCTATTGCTTCAACCAGGTCGAGTCGGGCACGATCTCCTCGGAGGGCGTCAGCACCGACTACGAGAAGATCACGTCGCTGCGCAAGGTGAAGGCCGGGGATGTCGTCTGCTTCACCACCGTCAGCCGCCAGAAGGGCATGCCGCCCTATCACTTCGGCATCTGCGTCGGCAGCGGGTGCTTCGTGCACGCGCTGAGCGGCCACGGCGTCACCGTCAGCCGCCTGAAGGACTACAAAAAGCGCTTCGTCGGCGCCATGCGGATATTCTGATCTGGGCTCGTCAGCCGATCAGCCTCATCGCAGCGCCCTTCCACGTGGAAGGGCGCTGCGTTTCCACAGGGGATTGCGCCGATCCCCGACTGTTCTTAATACACATCCGCTATAATACCATCATTCCGACTGTGTCGCGGCGCGAAAGGAGCCACTTATGTTCAAACGCGATCTGCTGTCCCGGCGGGTGCTGCTGGCGCTGGCGGGCATGGCGCT
>CACYET010000146.1 GCA_902773515.1 uncultured Eubacteriales bacterium
CGCGGCGGCGGTTTGGTATACTCATACATGGCTTTTGAAAGGCTCTGTGCCAAAGACAGCGAGCGCGCAAGCGTAACGACCCTGCGGGTCACTCGCCGAGGCGCAACGGTAGGATTCACACCGCCCTTGCGTCTTGCGCAAGGGTTTTTTAAATGCCGTCAACGATTAGTGGACGGAATGTGAGGTGTAAAGAAATGTCCAAGAATATCGAACTGAAGAAGGGCGTCGTGGCCGACATCAAGCAGAAGTTTGAAAAGGCCCAGACCGCCGTTCTGGTGGACTATCGCGGCCTGAACGTGGCGGAAGTCACCGAGCTGCGCAACCAGCTTCGCAAGGCGGGCGTTGAGTATGCGGTTCTGAAGAACACGATGATCAACCTGGCCGTCAAGGATATGAACCTTGACGACATGAAGCCCCACCTGGAGGGCCCCACGGCCGTGGCCTTTGGCTACGAGGACGCCGTGGCCCCGGCGAAGATCCTGTCGGAGTTCGCCAAGAAGAACAAGAACGTCACCATCAAGTGCGGCGTGTGCGACGGCGCGTACATCGACGAGAAGGGCGTGCAGGCGCTGGCCAACACTCCCAGCCGCGAGGTTCTCATCGCGAAGATCATGGGCAGCATGATGAGCTCTGTGTCCAAGTTCGTCTACGCGCTGGAGGCCATTCGCAAGAAGCAGGCCGGCGAAGCCTGATCGCTGCCTGACATCAACATCGATCCACAGAATAATTTAGGAGGATATAATCATGGCTAACAATGCTGAAATCATCTCCGCGATCGAGAGCATGACGATCCTGGAGCTGGCCGATCTGGTCAAGGAAATGGAAGAGAAGTTTGGCGTGTCTGCCGCGGCTCCCGTGGTCGTGGGCGGCGCGGTCGCCGGCGGCGAGGCCGCTGCGGCTGAGGAAGAGAAGACCGAGTTCGACGTGATCCTGAAGTCCGCCGGCGCGAAGAAGCTGAACGTCATCAAGATCGTCCGCGAAGTCAAGCCCGGCCTGGGCCTGAAGGAAGCCAAGGACCTGGTGGACGGCGCTCCCTCCACCCTGGCCGAGGGCGTCACCAAGGAAGCGGCTGAAGAGCTCAAGAAGAAGTTTGAGGAAGCCGGCGCCGAGATCGAGGTCAAGTAATTTCGACGCGCTCATCAAGGCCATGCGCGCACAGCGCATGGTCTTTTTGAGGAGCCTTGTATAATTGTAAAATTTAGCCGTGAACGCCAATAGCCCTTGCATTTGGCGCGAAGCTATTTTATAATGTATCAGTCTGCCCCGGATGTGGGCTGCTGTTGTCGTCGGCATTTTTGCCGGGGCGCGTCGGCGGCCGCATGTGGCATGCGGGTGCCGAAAAAACACATGGGGAGGTGTCAAGCATGGCATCGGATAAGCGAATCAAGGTTACGCTGGCGTGCAGCGAGTGCAAGCAGCGCAATTACAATACCATGAAGAACAAGAAGAACGATCCCGACCGTCTGGAGATGAACAAGTACTGCCGCTTCTGCAAGAAGCACACCAGCCACAAGGAGACCAAGTAATCCCGGCCTTCCCCTGTGGATGCCACAGATAGCGAGGAGTTGTAAGCATGGCAAAGGAAGACAACAAGAATACCAAGCCCGGCTTCGTGCAGCGCATCGTCAATTTCTTCAAGGGCATCGGCCGCAGCTTCAAGAACATGTTCCACGAGCTGAAGAAGGTCTCCTGGCCCACCAAGAAAGAGCTGCTGAACTATTCCGTCGTGGTATTCGTATTCATGATCGTCATGGGCGTGATCATCGGCGTGTTCGACCTGGGCGCCGGCGCTCTGATCAAGCTGATCACCGGCTGATCGTCAGGAGTCGAATATGTCTGAAAATGCGGATATCAAATGGTATGTAGTGCATACCTATTCCGGCTATGAAAACAAGGTGCGCGACAGCCTGCTCAAGGCCGTGGAGAACAACGGCATGCAGGATAAGATCGTCGATGTTCGCATACCGGTGGAAGAAGCCGTAGAGATCAAGAACAACAAGCGCCGCACGGTGCAGCGCAAGCTGCTGCCCAGCTACGTGATCGTCAAGATGGAAATGACGAACGAGACGTGGTACGTGGTTCGCAATACCCGCGGCGTGACCGGCTTTGTGGGCTCCGGCAACAAGCCGACGCCCCTTTCCGAAAGCGACTTCGCCACCATCTTCGACGCCGTGCCGCAGACGCGGCTGGACATCGTGGTGGGCGACAACGTTCGCATCCTCACGGGCCTGTTCGAGAACTTCACCGGCAAGGTGACGGCCATCGACCCGAAGACCCAGGTGCTGACCGTGACCGTGCCGATGCTCAAGCGGGAGACCACCGTGGAGCTGGCCTACGACGAAGTCGTGCGGGAGGAGTAAGCTCCCGCCGCCCTGCCCGGCAGGGCCCTGTACCGGCTGAACCCCGCTGCGGGTTTCAGTGGAGTGGGAGGGATGCGAAGGCACCCCGCTTCACCACATACATGTTAAGGAGGATACCCAAATGGCAAAGAAAGTTACCGCGCTTATCAAGCTGCAGGTGCCTGCCGGCAAGGCGACGCCCGCCCCGCCCATCGGCCCCGCGCTCGGTCAGCATGGCGTGAACATCCCCGGCTTCTGCAAGGAGTTCAACGATCGCACCGGCAAGCAGGCCGGCCTGATCATCCCGGTGGTCATCACCGTGTATCAGGATCGCTCCTTCACCTTCATCACCAAGACGCCCCCGGCGGCCGTCCTGATCAAGAAGGCCTGCGGCATCGAGCATGCTTCCGGCCGCCCCAACAGGGACAAGGTCGCGAACATCACCAAGGCCCAGATCAAAGAGATCGCCGAGCTGAAGATGCCCGATCTGAACGCCGCGTCCCTCGAGGCCGCGATGAGCATGATCGCCGGCACCGCGCGCTCCATGGGCGTCGTGGTGGTTGACTAACGAGCCGCAATACCGTGGGAGGATTTTTCAATCCGATTGACCACAAGGAGGATGTATAATGAAAAAGGGTAAGAAATATTCCGACAGCCTGAAGCTGATCGACCGCACCAAGCAGTATGACCCCGAGGAGGCCATCGCGCTGGTCAAGCAGACCGCCAAGGCCAAGTTCGATGAGACCGTGGAGATCTCCGTCCGCCTGGGCGTCGATCCCCGCCACGCCGACCAGCAGGTCCGCGGCGCCGTGGTTCTGCCCAACGGCACCGGCAAGACCGTTCGCGTGCTGGTGATCTGCAAGGCTGACAAGGCCGCCGAGGCCGAGGCCGCCGGCGCGGATTACGTGGGCGCCGAGGACATGGTCGCCAAGATCCAGGGCGGCTGGTTCGACTTCGACGTGGTCGTGGCCACCCCCGACATGATGGGTCAGGTCGGCCGCCTGGGCCGCGTGCTGGGCCCCAAGGGCCTGATGCCTTCCCCGAAGGCTGGCACCGTGACCATGAATGTGGCGCAAGCCATCAGCGATATCAAAGCCGGTAAGGTCGAGTATCGCGTGGACAAGACTGCCATCATCCACTGCCCCGTGGGCAAGGCGTCCTTCGACGAGCAGAAGCTGGTCGAGAACCTGCGCGTGCTGATGGAGGCCATCATCAAGGCCAAGCCCTCGGCCACCAAGGGAACCTACATCCGCTCTGCCGTGATCTCCACCACCATGGGCCCCGGCATCAAGCTGAATTCCCTGAAGTTCTGATCGCTTCCGTGATCGTGCCGCGCATCCGAAAGGATGCGCGGTTCTGATATACCATATGGTTTATAGGGGTTTTGCCATGAAATTGCGCAAGAGGATCGCCTTGATGCTGGCGATGCTGCTGGCATGCATGACGCTGCCCGCCCTGGAACAGTCGGCGCGGGCCGCCTACGACATGCCCTACTATATCAAGGCCGATCTGACCAACCAGATCGTCACCATCTACAGCACCAAGACGGACAACATCGTGCGGCAGATGCTCTGCTCGTCGGGCGTAGAGCACGCCACGCCCCACGGCACATTCTACCTGCCCAAGAAGCAGGAGGCCCAGGAGCGCGAGCTGTGGTACTACTTCCGCTCCTACGACTGCTACGCCCACTACGCCACGCGCATCTTCAAGGGCGTGCTGTTTCACTCCATCCCCTGCAAGAAGATGGACGACGCCACGATCAGCGCCTCCGGCGTGGCGGCGCTGGGCAAGGAAGCCTCCCACGGCTGCCTGCGCCTGCGCTGGCAGGACGCGGAGTTCATCGCCAAGTGCTGCGAGCCGGGCACGCGCGTGAAGATCTACACCAGCAAGAAGGAGGACGAGAACATTCGCACGCTACTGCTGCGCTCGTCCTATACGAATGAAAACGGCAAGTCCTACGACTACTTCTGCGCCAAGACCAAGGAGGAGGGCGTGCTGGGCAGCGGCTCGAAGGGCAGCCAGGTGCGCGACCTGCAGACCCGCCTGCGCGACCTGGGCATCTACAGCGCCGAGATCGACGGCCGCTACGGCGGCGCGACCATCAACGCCGTGCGCGACGCGCAGCAGCTGATGGGCGTGGAGGAGACCGGGCTGGCGACGGAGGCGTTCCTGAACGTGATCTACTCCGACCAGGCCCCCACCGCCACCAACGTGACGCTCCAGGAGGGCATGAGCGGCCCCGTGGTGCGCAACGTGCAGCGGCAGCTGGCGGACCTCAAGCTCTACGACAGCGCCATCGACGGCGTGTTCGACGTGGACGTGCTCAGCGCCGTCAAGCAGTTCCAGAGCGCCTACGCCTATCCCACCGACGGCGTGCTGATCCCCGAGATGCAGAAGGCGCTGGAGTACGAGGCGGGGAAGGTGCGCGGCCTGTTCGGCGAGGACGGCTGCGAGCTTTCGACCGAGTCCGGCACGCTGACGATGGCGCGCACGAACATCAGCGCGTCCATCCGCCTGCGCGCCGAGCCCAGCTCCGGCTCCCAGGCGCTCACCAGCCTGACGCCCTCCAACGTGGTAATCGCGCTGGACCGCGTGAAGGGCTGGGGCCACGTGCAGCGCCGCACCAACGTGGGCTACGTGCGCGACGACTTCCTGGAGTACTACAACCAGGACGTGTCCTCGCTGACCTACAGCGCGGGCGACGCGCAGAGCTACACCATCGGCTACACCACCAAGGAATACCTGGCGGGCGTCTCGATGCCGTGGGAGGTGTTCGCGGAGTACCTGGCCACCGACGGCGGCCCGGACTATGCGGCCATCCGCTCTGCCGCAGCAGATCCCGCGGTCAAGGGCGTGATGATCCAGCGCTCCCGCGGCTATGAGGATCGCAAGGCCCTCTCCGTGCGGGAGATCGGCGAGGTGCTTTATCACGGCGTTG
>CACYET010000147.1 GCA_902773515.1 uncultured Eubacteriales bacterium
CGGCTGCGTTCCGTTGTACGTCATTGCGAGGAGCATCCGACAGGATGCGACGTGGCAATCTGGTTCCTTTTGGGCGGGCGCAGGGGCAGACCTTCTGCCGCATCGCCGCCCCTACAGAATACCGCACAGTAACCGCCGCGGACGCCAATTATGGCGTCCCTACAGCCCGCTCCCCACTCTCCACTCTTCACTCTCCACTCTTCACTCTAAACTCTCCACTCTCTCCCCTACCTTCTCCCGAGCTCCGCGTCGTCGTCGCTCACGTCGCTGTGGGCTTTGATGTAGTCCACCAGCGGGTCGATCTCGGTGAAGGCGAGGGCGAGGTACGTATCCGCCGCGCCGTAGTAGATGGCGATGCGGCCGGTGTCGGGGTCCTGCAGCGTGGCGCAGGGGAAGCAGACGCTGGGCACAAAGCCCTTCTCCTCGTACCACTCCTCCGGCGTGATCAGGAAGTTCTCGCAGCGGTACTTCACGCGGCTGGGCTCGTCGATGTCCAATATCGCCGCGCCGAACGAGTACACGAAGCCCGAGCACGTGCTGGACGCGCCGTGGTAGAACAGCAGCCAGCCCTCGCTGGTCTCGATGGGGGCCGCGCCGGAGCCGATCTTCACCGACTCCCACCACTTGCCGCCCGGGGACATCACGTGGCGGTGCATGCCCCAGAACTTCATGTCCGGGCTCTGGCTCAGCCAGATGTCGCCGAAGGGCGTGTGGCCGCTGTCGGAGGGCCGGGAGAGCAGCAGGTAGCGCCCGTTCACGCGCCGCGGGAACAGCACCGCGTTGCGGTTGAAGGGGATGAACGGGTTTTCCAGGCGCGTGAAGGTCTTGAAGTCGCGGGTCTTCGCCATGCCGATGGCCGCGCCGTAGTTGTCCTGGCACCACATCGCGTACCAGGCGTCCTCCACCTTCACCAGCCGCGGGTCGTAGGCGTAGCGGGGCATCAGCGGCGCGCCGGTCTCGTCGGTGAAGGGCACCGGCTCGGGATCGATGTCCCAGCGGATGCCGTCGGCGCTGCGGCCCAGGAAGATCATCGGGATACCGTTCGTGCGCTCGCCGCGAAACAGCGCGATGAACCCGCCCTCATATGGCGCGGCGGCACTGTTGAACACCCGCGCCACGCCGGGGATGGGGTTGCGATCGATGATCGGGTTGCCGCTGTAGCGCCAGACGGGCGCGTCGTGCGCGTCGTCCGCGGGCCGCTCCTGCCAGGGGATGTTCGGCAGACTGGGGCAGTTCAGGATCTTGACCTTGGACATGATATCCCATCCTTTCATGCTTCAAGAGATTAGAGTTGAGAGTTTAGAGTTTAGATTGAATGGCCGGGGAACGGTCCCCCCGGCTATCTCAACTCCACACTCCACACTCCACACTCCACACTCCACACTCCACACTCCACACTCCACACTCCACACTCCACACTCCACACTCAATTCGGACTTGTCTCTACAGAGACAAGTCCGAATTGATGTACCGGCACGCGGCCAGCGCGGCGGTCGCGCCGTCGGCCACGGCGGTGGTCAGCTGGCGCACACCCTTGCTGCGGCAGTCGCCCGCCACGAACACGCCGGGGGTTTGGGTCAGGCAGTCCTCGCCGGAGGCGAAGTAGCCCCAGTCGTTGAGCGCCGCCAGGTCGGCAAACGGGCCGTTCTCGGGGATCAGGCCGATGGCCACGAACAGGCCGTCGCAGGCGATCTGCTGCCCTTCGCCGGTGGTTCGGTCGGAGACGGCCACGCCCGTGAGCGCGCCGTCCTCGGTCAGCAGCGCGTCGATCTTTGTATTGCAGATCGCGCGCACGTTGTCCCGCGTCGCCAGCACGTCCTGCAGCTTTTGCTCGCCGGTCAGCGCCGGCAGATCCTGCAATATAATCACCTCGCGGCACTTCTCCGAGAGCAGGATCGCCTCCTGCAGGGCCGAGTTGCCGCCGCCCGCCACGCACACCGTCTGCCCGGCGTAGAAGTCGCCGTCGCAGACCGCGCAGAAGGAGATGCCCTCCCCCACCAGCGCTTCCTCGCCCGGCAGGCCCAGCATGCGGTGCTTCACGCCCGTGGCGATCACCACGGCGCGGCCCTCGTAGCGGCCGCCCTCCTCGGTGAGCACGATCTTGCTGTCGCCCAAATCCTCGATGCCCACGGCCTTCTCCAGCTCGATCTGCGCGCCCTGCGCCAGGATCTGGTCGAGCATCCGGTCCGCGAACTCGTTGCCGCTCATTTGCAGCGTGCCCGGGTAGTTCTCCACCTTCGGGGAGTGCGTGATCTGCCCGCCGAAGCCCTGCTTCTCGAGGACCAGCGCGCTCTTGCCGTTGCGCAGCGCGTACAGCGCCGCCGTCATGCCCGCCGCGCCCCCGCCGATGATGATGATATCGATCATAATTCTCTCCTCGTCCTAATTTGTAGGGGCGCCGTTGCGGCGCCCGCCCCCGGCTGCACCGGGTTCCAATCGCTGCCGCGCAGAATCGCGCAACGCCGCGACTGGTTCAGGCGGGCGGCGCAACGCCGCCCCTGCTATTCCTAATCCCTATTCCCTAATCCCTTTTCCTCAAATCAGTGCCTGCTCATCAGCCAGCCCTTGATGTCGCTGACGCCGCGATACTTCTCGAAGCTGTCGCCGTGGCGGAGCACGAGGGTGGGCGCCTGCTTGACGCCGTACTGATTGGTCAGCTCGCGGGCATCGGCGGCGTTCACGGTCTCATAGTGGATCCCGGCGCGGTCCAGCAGGGCCATGGCGGCCTTGCAGTTCGGGCAGGTGGGCGACTTGAACAGGATCGTGTCGGCGCTGCCGGGATCGGCGGCCGGCGTTGTTTTTACCTGCGCCGCCACCTTCGCTTCGGCGGCCTGCTCGGCGCGGGCGGCGCGCTCGCTGTCGGTCTCGGGCTTCATCAACACCTGCGCCGGCTCGCAGCAGCCGCGCTCCATCGAGGCCTCGAGGGCGGCGTCGGCGTTGGTGATCGTGGTCTTGGGGCCGTTGTGGCTCAGGTGGGAGTGCCCGATGTTGTACACCTTGCGGTCCTTGAACTCCTGGGCCTTGCCGTCGTTCCAGTTCTGCACCGGGCGATAGTAGCCGGTGATGCGGCTGTAGACCTCGGTCTTCTGGCCGCAGTGGGGGCAGGTGTACTGCTCGCCGGCCAGGTAGCCGTGATCCTTGCACACGCTGTAGGTGGGGCTCATCGTGTAGTAGGGCAGCTTGTAGTTCTCGGCGATCTTGCGCACGAGGTTCGCCGCGGCCTTCCAGTCGGGCAGCTTTTCGCCCAGGAACGCGTGGAACACGGTGCCGGAGGTGTACAGCGTCTGCAGGTCGTCCTGGATGTCCAGCGCGGAGAACACGTCCTCGGTGAAGCCCACGGGCAGGTGGCTGCTGTTGGTGTAGTAGGGCGTGCCGTTCATGTTGGCGGTGATGATGTCCGGGTAGAGCTCCACGTCGTGCTTGGCGAAGCGGTAGGTGGTGCTCTCCGCGGGGGTCGCCTCCAGGTTGAACAGGTCGCCGTACTTCTCCTGGTAGTCGGACAGGCGGTCGCGCATGTGGTTCAGCACGGCCTGGGTGAAGCGCTGGGTGCGCGCGTCGGTCAGGTCGGCGCGCAGCCACTTCGCGTTCAGGCCCACCTCGTTCATGCCGATCAGGCCGATGGTGGAGAAGTGGTTGTTGAAGTTGCCCAGGTAGCGGCGGGTGTAGGGATACAGGCCCTGGTCCAGCAGCTGGGTGATGACGCGGCGCTTGGTGTTCAGGCTGCGGGCGGCGATGTCCATCAGCGTGTCCAGGCGCTTGTAGAAGTCGGCCTCGTCCGCCGCCAGATAGGCGATGCGCGGCATGTTGATGGTCACCACGCCGATGGAGCCGGTGCTCTCGCCGCTGCCGAAGAAGCCGCCGGCCTTCTTGCGCAGCTCGCGCAGGTCCAGCCGCAGGCGGCAGCACATGCTGCGCACGTCGCTGGGCTCCATGTCGGAGTTGATGTAGTTGGAGAAGTAGGGCGTGCCGTACTTCGCGGTCATCTCAAACAGCAGCTTGTTGTTCTCGGTCTCGCTCCAGTCAAAGTCGCGGGTAATGGAATAGGTGGGGATCGGGTACTGGAAGCCGCGGCCGTTGGCGTCGCCCTCGATCATGATCTCGATGAACGCCTTGTTCACCATGTCCATTTCCTTCTGGCAGTCGCCGTAGGTGAAGTCCATCTCCTTGCCGCCCACGATGGCCGGCAGGTTCTTCAGGTCGCCCGGCACGGTCCAGTCCAGCGTGACGTTCGAGAAGGGCGCCTGGGTGCCCCAGCGGGAGGGGGTGTTCACGCCGTAGATGAAGCTCTGCACGCACTGCTTGACTTCCTTCTGGCTGAGGTTGTCCACCTTCACGAAGGGCGCCAGGTAGGTGTCGAACGAGGAGAACGCCTGCGCGCCGGCCCACTCGTTCTGCATGATGCCCAGGAAGTTGACCATCTGGTTGCACAGCGTGGACAGGTGGCTGGCCGGGGAGGACGTGATCTTCCCGGGCACGCCGCCCAGGCCCTCCTGGATCAGCTGCTTCAGGCTCCAGCCCGCGCAGTAGCCGGTGAGCATGGACAGGTCGTGCAGGTGGATGGCGGCGCTGCGGTGGGCCTCGGCGATCTCCTCGTCATAGACCTCGCTCAGCCAGTAGTTCGCCGTGATCGCGCCGCTGTTGGACAGGATCAGGCCGCCCACGGAATAGGAGACCGTGGCGTTTTCCTTCACGCGCCAGTCGTTGATCTGCAGATAGTTGTCCACGAGGTCCTTGTAGTTGAGGAGCGCGGAATTGACGTTGCGCACCTTCTCGCGCTGCTTGCGGTAGAGGATGTAGGCCTTGGCGACATCGGCGTAGCCGGACTCGGACAGCACCTTCTCCACGCTGTCCTGAATGTCCTCCACGGCGATCTTGCCGTCCTTGATCTTGCTGTCAAAGTCCGACGTCACGTGCAGCGCCAGCAGCTCGATCACGCTGGGGTGATACTGCTTGCCGGTGGCCTCGAAGGCCTTGGTGATGGCCGCGCTGATCTTGCCGATGGAGAAATCCACCGTCTTGCCGTCTCGCTTGAGTACCTCGTACATAAAAAAATCCCCCTCTGCGGAATCTGTTTCTGTATTCTCTCTCTTTACGGTCATCCCCGTATGAGATGAATCAACAGTATCACACGCAAGGGGTCATGTCATCTCTTCATGGCTTAAGAAACCATAATCTCGATCTTATCATCCATAGTCCAGGTGGTTCTTCTGAGGCTGTTGAACAGATTTCCCATCTTACATCTGACTTCTTACATCAAATTCCTCTTCCATC
>CACYET010000148.1 GCA_902773515.1 uncultured Eubacteriales bacterium
CCGAAGGCGATCACTTCCTCCAGCGTCGGCCCGTACTTGCGCTCCAGGCGGCCGATCCGGTCAAGGCGGCCCGCGATCTTCTCGAGCATCTCCGGCTCGAAGTCGAGGTCGTCCAGAAGCGCCTGCAATTCGTATCCCACGTCCTGCGCGCCGTAGTACAGCTCCCGGAGCCGACCGGCCAGCGCGCCGTAGCGCTCGTCCAGCGGCGCGATGCGCTCCATCGCCTCCACCGAGCGCAGCAGGCCCTCCTGCGCGCTGGGGGCGCGACCGTCGCCCTGGTACACCAGCGTGTAGGCGGTCTCGACGCCCTGGCGGATCTTCTCGGCGTTTTCCAGCACCGACAGCTTCTTCTTCAGCTTTTCCTCCTCGCCGCTCTTCAGCTTCGCGGTGGCGATCTCCTGCGATTGGAACGAGAGCATGTCGAAGAGGCGCTCCCGCTCGGAGACGTCGTTCATCAGGCGCTTCAATTGCGCGGCGATCTTGCCGCGCTCGGCGTGCAGCTTCGCGACATCCGCCCGCGCGATCGCATGCGCTTCTCCGCCGTAGGCGTCGAGGAAGTCCATGTGGCGCGCCGGATTCATCAGCGCCTGGTGCTCGTGCTGGCCGTGGATGTCCATCAGCTGCGTGGTCAGCTGCTTCAGCGACGCAAGCGGCACCACCACGTCCTGCACGCGGCAGACGTTGCGCCCCTCGCGGCTCAGCTCGCGTCGGATGGCGACGACGCCGTCCTCCGCTTCGATGTCCTGCTCCTTCAAAAAGGCGAGCGCCTTTTCGTTTTTGGACACGTCAAAAAGCGCCTGCACAGACGCCCTGTCCGCGCCGGTGCGGATCAGGTCGCGGTCGGCGCGACCGCCCAGCGCGAGGTTGATGCTGTCCACCACGATGGACTTGCCCGCGCCGGTCTCGCCCGTAAGCACATTGAATCCCCGCGCGAACTCTACGCGCAGCGATTCAATGAGGGCGATGTTTTTAATTGTCAGTTCCAACAGCATGTCTTGCTCCGATCAATCGTTCAGCATCGTATTGAACTTACCCATCAGGATCTCCGCGGCCTCGCTGGAGCGCGTGATGATCAGCAGCGTATTGTCGCCGGCGATCGTGCCCATGACCTCGCTCCACTTCATGGAGTCGATGGCCTCGCCCGCGGCGTTGGCGCTGGCGGTGAGCGTGTTGACCACGATCAGGTTGTTCACCGATTCGATGTTCACGATGGATTCGGCGAGGATGCGGGCAAAGCGGTCGTTCATGCCCTTCTCCGCGCGCTCCACGGTGGCGTACTTGTAGCCGCCGTGCTCGGACAGCACCTTCAAAAGCCTCAGTTCCTTGATATCGCGCGACACGGTGGCCTGGGTCACCCGCACGCCGCGATTCTTGAGTTCCTCCGCCAGTTCCTCCTGGGTCTCTATGTCCTTGCTCTCGATGATCTCCAATATCAGATTATGGCGCGCGCTCTTCATTGCCTGTGAAGCCTCCCAACCGACCAAATTATGGGATTCAAGCGAGGGCCGGCCAGCCCTCCGGGGATTTTTCAGTGGGTCCACTCGGACAGCTTGCTGCGAAGCAGTCCAAAGTAATTCTTCTCATGAAAGCGCACGAAACGGGCCGGCCTCGGGGATCGGCATATGGTGATTTCAGGCGTCTGCCTGTCCATGTGCAGGATGCGCCTGCCGTCCAGCACCGCGCGGGCGTCGCCCTGATGCTCGTCCCGGGTGCGGATGGTGATGCGCTCGTCGGCGGACACCACCACGGGCCGGGCGTTCAGCGTGTGCGGGCAGACGGGCGTGAGCACAAAGCAGTCCAGCCCCGGCAGCACCACAGGGCCGCCGGCAGACAGGGAATAAGCGGTAGAGCCCGTCGCCGTGGCGACGATCAGCCCATCGCCGGATATGCAATCCACCAGGGTGCCGTTTGCCTCGTATTCAAGAGAGAGAATCCTGACTGAGGGGGTCGCGCGGGTGATGACGATGTCGTTGAGGGCGAAGACCCGGTATGGGTCCTGACCCTCGATCATCATGGTCGTGCGCGCGTCGATGCTGTAATCGCCTGCGAGCAGCCGATCGATGAATCGCTCGTCCAACTCCTGCGTCTCGATCTCGGACAGAAAGCCCAGGCGGCCCAAATTGATTCCCAGGATCGGAATATCGTAGGGAATCGCCCGATCGAGGCCGGAGAGGATCGTTCCGTCGCCACCCAGCACGATGAGCAGTTGGCAGAGCTCAAAGCGCTCCACCAACATGCCGGGGGCGTTCAGCGCTTGGTTCAGGCTGGAATTCAGGCACACCTCGACGCCCCTTCGATCCAGAAGGTCGATCAAGCGCCTGGCGACGTCCAGCCCCGTGGACTTGGACGGGTTCCAATGGATTCCAACGCAGCGCACGGACACCGCAACCACTCCTCATATATATACAATATACCAAAGAGGGCCCGCGTTACAAGCCCCCTTTCAAGGATTTAAAAAAATTGTCATAAGTGTGGCGAATTGTAATACCTATTGAAGTTTCACCCGGTTTTATAGTGCGATTATTACATCGAACGAGGTCTAATAAAAATTCAATGTTACCTTCCGGGCCGCGGATCGGCGAATAATCGAGGCCGTTGACGCGCCAGCCGAGGCTCGGGATAAAGTCGGTGATGTCGCGCAGCACCTTCTCGTGAACAGCCCTGTCCCGCACGACGCCCTTCTCGCCCACCTCGTCCTTTTCCGCCTCGAACTGCGGCTTGACGAGGGCCACGAACCGGGCGTTCTCGCCCTCCAGCACGCCCAGCGCCGCGGGCAGCACTGCCTTCAGCGAGATGAACGACACGTCCGTCGCGCCAAACGCGGGCCTCGGGTCAAAGTCCTCCGGCTTTAAAAAGCGGGCGTTCATGCGCTCCATGCACACGACCCTCTCATCGCTCCTCAGCCGCCAGTCCAGCAGGTTGTAGCCCACGTCCACCGAGTAGACGCGCCGCGCTCCGGCGCGAAGCATCACGTCCGTAAAGCCGCCGGTGGACGCTCCGACGTCCACGCAGACCGCGTCCGTCAGGTCGATGTCAAACACGTCCAGCGCCTTTTTCAGCTTGTGCGCGCCCCGGCTGACCCAGGCGTTCAGCTCGCCCTTCACGCGGAGCGCTTCGCCCTCTTTGAGCGTCTCGCTGGCGCGGAGGATCTTTCGGTCCCCCGCCATCACGCGGCCCTCCATGATCAGCGCGCGGGCCAGCTGGATCGACTCGAGGTTCAAATCCTCGAAGAGCGCCTCGTCGGCGCGGCGCTTCTTCATCGGCCGTTCCCCCGAAGCGCGTTAATCCGCTTCTCGATCTGGCGGGAAATGCCGTAGCTCGTCAGGCCGCAGGCCTCCAGCTGCTGGGTGATCGTGGCGTGTTCGATGAAGCGCTCCGGCACGCCGAGCGTCATGACCGGCGTATGGACGTCCGCCTTCGCCAGGATATCCAGCACGCCCTCGCCGAATCCGCCGGCGAGCACGTTGTCCTCCGCCGTGACGACGAGCCTGGCGCGGCTCGCCTGCTCAAGCAGCAGGTTCCTGTCCATCGGCGCGACGAAGCGGGCGTCCACCACGCCGGCGGAGATGCCCTTCCCCATCAGCTCGATGCTGGCCTGCATCGAAAGCTGCACCATGCGGCCGACGGCGAAGATCATCACGTCGCTGCCGGAGCTGATCAGCTCCCACTCGCCGATATCGAAGTCGTGCTGGCTTTGGATGCCGGGGCCAAGGTCCTCGCAATTGCGGGGATAGCGGATGGCCATGGGCCGGTTCACGTCCTGGCTGAGGCGCACCAGTTTTTTGAGATCGCGGATGTCCCGGGGCGCGGCGACGATCAGCTCCGGCACGCTGCGCAGGTAGCTGAGGTCGAACACGCCCTGGTGGGTCGCCCCGTCGGGGCCCACGAGGCCCGCGCGGTCGATCAAAAACGTCACGGGCAGCGCGTTGCGACAGACGTCCATCAGGATCTGATCGTAGGCGCGCTGCAGGAACGTGGAGTAGATGGCCACATAGGGCTTCATGCCCTGAGACGCCATGCCCGCCGCCATCGTGACGGCGTGCTCCTCGGCGATGCCCACGTCGAAGAAGCGATCGGGCCAGGCCTCCTCGAAGGCGTCCATGCCGGTGCCGTTCGGCATCGCGGCGGTGATGGCGCAGATTCGGATGTCGCTCTCGGCCATCTCGATCAGCTCGCGCGCGACCACGTTGCCGGAGGAGACGCCCTCCTCGCCCTTGCTCTCGCCGGAATCGATGTAGAACGGCGCGACGCCGTGGAAGTCGATGGGATGGTCCTCCGCGGGGGTGTAGCCTCGGCCCTTCTGCGTCACCACGTGGAGCAGCAGCGGCTTGTCGTCGTTCTTCGCGCGGCGCAGCACGCGGACCAGCTGCTTGATGTCGTGCCCGTCCACGGGGCCGATGTACTTGAAGCCCAGCGCGTCGAAGAACTTGTCGCTGATGAACAGCGAGCGCAAGCGGTTGCGGCAGCGCACCAGGAAGCGATACACGGGGCGACCGAAGCGGGGCATGCGCTCCAGGCGGTCGCGCACGCCGTGCTTCATGGCGATGTAGCCCTTGCTCTGGCGCAGGCGCGTCAGCTGCCGGCTCATCGCGCCCACGTTTCGGGCGATGGACATGTCGTTGTCGTTGAGGATGACGATCATCCGCGTGCCGTTTTGCCCGGCGTCGTTGAGCGCCTCGTAGCACATGCCGCCGGTCAGCGCGCCGTCGCCCACGAGGGCCGCGACACAGTAGTCGCCGTGCATGATGTCGCGCGTGCGGGCCATGCCCAGCGCGGCGGAGATCGCCGTGGAGGCGTGCCCCGCCGTGAAGGCGTCGTATTCGCTCTCGTCCATCTGGGGAAAGCCGCTGGCCCCGTCCTTCTGGCGAAGCCGCTTGAACAGCTCCTGGCGGCCCGTGAGCAGCTTGTGGGCGTAGGACTGATGGCCCACGTCCATCACCAGCTTGTCCTCGGGCAGGTCGAGGACGTAGTGCAGCGCGATGGTGAGCTCCACCACGCCCAGGTTTGAGGCGAGGTGCCCGCCGCGCTCGGAGACCACCTTGACGATCTCGGCGCGAAGCTCCTCGGCAAGCTGCCGAAGCTGCTTGAGGTTCAGCTTTTTCAGGTCCGAAGGGTCGTGTATCTGTTCCAGAAGCATCTGTATATCTCTCTTTGTATTATTTGGTGCGGTCCACCATGGAATCGACCAGCCCGGCGAAGAACGCCGCCCGGTCGCCATAGCGCGCGAGGGCGTCGAGGGCGTCCCTG
>CACYET010000149.1 GCA_902773515.1 uncultured Eubacteriales bacterium
TCACGCCGATGCCCAGCACCGCGTACTCCAGGCCGCCGCTCTCAAAGTCGACGCTGGCCTCGCAGAGTATGCCGCATACCTTCCTGTCGTTGATGTACAGGTCGTTCACCCACTTGATCTTCACGTCCACGTCCGCCAGCGCCTCGATGGCGCGCGCGACGGCCACCGCCGCCATGGACGTGATCATCGTGGCCTGCTCGGCCAGCATTTGCGGCCGCAGCACGAACGTGATGTAGACGCCGGAGTGCTCCGGCGAGAAGAACGCGCGGCCCATGCGTCCCTTTCCGCCGGACTGCGATTCGGCGATCACCAGGTAGCCGTGGGGCGCGCCGGTGGCCGCCAGGGCCTTGGCGCGGGTGTTCGTGGAGTCCAGCAGCGCATGCAGCTCCATCCGCGCGCCCATGACTTTGGCCGTGCGAAATCGCTCGATCTCCGGCTGGTTGACGCGGTCGGGCGCAGACGCCAGCTTGTAGCCGCGGTTCGTGGCCGCCTCGATGCCGTAGCCCTCCTGGCGCAGCTGTTCGATGGCCTTCCAGACGGAGTTGCGGCTGATCCCCAGCCGCCGCGCCAGGCGCTCGCCGGAAATGGGTTCGCGCTCCTCCATCAGGGCCCGGAGCACCTCGTTTTTTGTGGTCATAGTAAAAACCTCCGCATGCGATGTCGTTACGATAGCATACGGAGGTCAGGACGTCAACTTTCAATTGTAAACAGGGTGACAATTATAGTGGAAAAGAGAACCAGATTGCCACGTCAGCCTCACTTGAGTTCGGCTTCCTCGCAATGACGTTCTTCATCTGCGTTATGTTGTACGTCATTGCGAGGCCGTAGGCCGTGGCAATCTGGTCTCCCGGTTTTTGGCAGACGCTCGCGGGGAGAGACGACCTCTCCCGCCTCACTGCGTTCGGCACCCTCCCCTAAAGGGGAAGGCTTTTGGCAGGTATTGCAACGCCGCCCCTACAGGGACATATGATCCTTCGCTCCGCTCAGGATGACAACGTTAGGACAATGCCAACCCTGTCATCCTGAACGAAGTGAAGGATCTTTACATTTTGCATGTTTAGGCGGGCGGCGCAACGCCGCCCCTACAGAGAGGGTACGCGGCCTTCGCGGACGCCAATTATGGCGTCCCTACAGTGCACTCTCAACTCTAAACTCTCAACTCTCTCCTCTCCCATCCCTCTCCCGCTTCGAGAAGACGCACCCGCAGTAGTCCTGCCGGTACAAATCGTAGAGGGCGGAGAGCTCGCAGGAGCGCTTGTAGCCGTTCTTCTTCTTGAAGTCGGACGGGAGCCACCTCACGCCTACCTTCTGACCTATCTCCATGCCGATGGCGTTCAAGAGCTGGGCGTCCTTCAGGGGGCTGATGGTCAGCGTGGTGGTGAACCAGTCGCAGCCGAGCTCCTTTGCCTTATTCGCCGCCGCGCCCAGCCGCATCCGGAAGCAGCGCGCGCAGCGCGCGCCGCCCTCCGGCACGTCCTCGAGGCCCCGGCACATGGCCATGAACGCCTCGGCGTCCCAGTCGCCGACGATCACGCGGATGGCGTTCTCGTGCGGCATCACAGCGGCGAGGCGCTGTAGCTCCGCCGCGCGCTTGTCAAACTCCTCGCGCGGGGCGATGTTCGGGTTGTAGTAGAAGGCGTCGATGTCAAAGGAACCCGTCAACGCCTCCAGCGCGTAGCTGGAGCACGGCGCGCAGCAGCAGTGCAGCAAGAGGCGCGGACGGACGCCGGATTCCGCGATCCGGGCCAGTTCGCGCTCCATCAGGATTTGATAGTTCTGCTTCATAGCTCCGCCTCTTCCGCGCCGTAGTCAAAGGGCGCGGCGTGGGCCGTGCGCGGCACGACGATGCGCACGGCGCTGTGCAGGTTCTCCAGCGCCACCCGATCGGTCTCGGGCTCGCGCTCGCCGTCCAGCGTCCACTCCACCGGCGCGTCGCACGATACGTGGAGGCTGGCGGCGGAGAAGAAGTGGATCATGTCGTTGGGCACGTTCTGCGTCGTAAGTCCCACCAGTATGCTGCTCAGCTGCGCGGGCGTGGTGGGATTGCGCACGAGCGTCACCTCGAACTTGCCGTCGTTCAGCGCCACCATCTGCGCGTCCAGCTTCAATATGCCGCCCACGGACGTGGAGTTCGTGATCGAGCAGAACAGGAAGTCGTCCTCCAGCACCACGTCGCCCGAGGTCACACGCATGTGGATGGGCCGGATTGTGCTCAGGTCCTTCACGCCTTCGAGGATGTAGGCCACGTGGCCCAGCAGGTTCTTGGCGGCCTGGGGCGTGGAATAGGAGGCCTTCGCGAAGGCCCCGCACGTGGCGGTGTAGACGAAGTTCCTGCCGTTGAACGAGCCGATGTCGATGCTCTGCGCGCGGCCCTCCATGATGTCGCGCGCGGCCTGCAGCACGTCGCCGGACAGGCCGATGGAGGCGGCGTAGTCGTTCGTGGTGCCGCAGGGGATGTAGCCCAGCGGGCACCGCATGCCCGCGGACAGCATGCCGGCAATGGTCTCGTTCAGCGTGCCGTCGCCGCCGGCGCAGACGATCATCTGATAGCTGTACTGCTTGTGCTGGGCAAGGAACTCGGTCGCCTCGCCGCTTCGACCGGTCACATAGGTCTCGCAGCGGTATCCGTGGTCAATAAAAAGCCGGATGATCTCCGGCAAGGCTCGATTGGCCCGGCGCAGGCCCGCGCGCGGGTTCAGTATCAACATCAGCTTCTTCATGCTTCACCTGTTATTGGTTCGGTCGGCGAATCGCCGTAGAGCGTGTAGAGCCTGAAATCCAGGCCGTCGCAGGACACCTGGTGGTAGCGCACCGCGCCGCGCACGCCCCGCACCGCGCCGTAGATGGCCGGGCCGTGCAGATGTCCGTACACGCAGTCCGACACGCCGTACTTCTCCAATATGTCGGAGAAGCCGGCATCCTCGTCCGTCAGCGGCGGATAGTGCATCATGGCGGTGATCGGCGCGTCCTGCGACAGACGCCGCGCGTGCTGCAGCGACATCTCCAGGCGCATGCGCTCGCGGTTGTAGATCTTGACGTCCTCCCCGGCGGCGTCCGGCCCCGGCAGCGTCCAGCCGCGGCTTCCGGCGTAGAGCCGCCCGCCCAGCATCAGCGCGTCGTTCTGAAGGGCATACATGCCCTCCGGCAGGGCGCGGCGCACGCGGCCGATGGAGCTCCACCAATAGTCGTGGTTGCCGCGCAGCAGCACCTTCGCGCCCGGAAGCGCGCCGATGCCGCGCAAATCCTCCTCAGCCTCCTCCAGGCGCATGGCCCAGGAGAGGTCTCCCGGCAGGAGCACCACGTCCCCCGGCTTCACCTTCTCCAGCCAGTCGGCGCGGATGCGCTCAAAGTGGCCGATCCAGTGGTCGCCAAAGATGTCCATGGGCTTGTTGCCGGCGGGCAGGTGCAGGTCCGCGATCGCGTAGACGGCCAAGGCTACTCTTCCTCGTCCTCTTCGTCGTCGTCTTCGTCCTCGTCGTCGTCCTCGCTGAAATCGGCGTCCTCGGAGAAGTCCTCGTCGTCCATGCCGCCGCCGATGTCCAGCTCGATCTCATCCATGGTGGACACGGAGTCGATCTCGATGCTGGCGGGCTCGTGCTGGATCTCCTCGTCGCTGTCGATGTCGTCCCGGCGCGCCTGCTCCTTCAGGCACTGGGCGCACAGCTCGTGCCCGGGCACGACGGGGTTCTCCCCGCACTCGGAGCAGAGCTCCACCATCTCGAACTGCTCGCTCTCGCCGCGCACCTCGCGACGGCAGACCGAGCACATGGTGTCGGTATCGTTCATGTAATTCAACTCACAGCGCGGGCATTTGATCAGCGCCATCGTCATTCCTCCCCCATCTTGCGGACGGTCCCTGTGGCCTTGCGGGCGGGGCGCATGCGCGTCCCGGCACAATCACATGAAGATATTATACACAAATTGCCTGAAAGCACAACCCCTATTTTATCTTTTGTGCGCGTTTACCTGCGTTTTTCTCACAAATTTTCATACCAGTGGGCAAAAACGGCCAGATCGTCGCGATAGACCGCCTTCAGCGTGGGGTTGTAGATCACCGACGCGGGGTGATACATCGGGAACAGCAGCCGCTTTTCCATCTCGATAAATTGGCCGTGCGCCTCGCCGATGACGCGGCTTTTGTCCGTCAGCGCCTTCAGCGGCACGTTTCCCAGCGTCACCACGCACTTCGGGTCCACCAGCTCGATCTCCCGCCGCAGCCACGGTACGAACAGCTTGACCTCCTCCTGCGTGGGCGGGCGGTTCACGGTGCGGCCCGCCGCGGAGGTCTTCGTGGGGCGAAACTTGACGACGTTGGTCACGTAGAGCGCGCCCCGGTCCATGCCCGCGCCCGCGAGGAACTCATCCAGGTTCTTCCCCGCCTTGCCGACGAACGGCCGGCCCATCAGCGTCTCCTGCTCGCCGGGAGCCTCTCCCACGAGCATCACCGGCGCGCCGACGTCGCCCTCGCCGAACACCAGCACCTTCTTCTCGCCCTCGTAGATGCCGGCGATGAACGCGGCCAGCTCGCCGCGCAGCTTTTCCATGCTCATCAGGCGTCCGCGCCCTCCAATTCCCTCAGCTTGTCCCGGACCTTCTGGAAGTCTTCCCAGGCGTCGCGCTTTTTAGCCGGATCGCGCAGCAGCGCCGACGGGTGGAACGTGGGCATAAACCACGTGCCCTTGCGCTCGAACCAGCGGCCGTGGTCGCGCGTGATGAACACCTGCTCGTCGAGCGTGTACTGGCAGGCCACCTTGCCCAGCAGCACCACCACCCGCGGGCGCACCAGCGCGAACTGGGCGCGCAGGTAGCCCAGGCAGGCCGCGGCCTCGTCCGGCTCGGGATTGCGGTTTTGCGGCGGGCGGCACTTGACGATGTTGCAGATGTACACCTCCGAGCGCTCCAGGCCGATGGCGTGGATCATCCGGGTCAAAAGCTCGCCGGAGCGGCCCACGAAAGGCCTGCCCTGCCGGTCCTCCTCCTGGCCCGGGCCCTCGCCGATGAACATCAGGCGCGCGTGGGGATCGCCCTCGCCGGGCACCACGTTGTTGCGGCTCTGGCAGAGGCGGCACTTTTCGCAGGCGTTCACCTGCTCCATCAGCTGCGCCCAGGAAACGCGCATGGACTTCACTTCCTCTTATGTGATGCTCTGGATAACGATTGTCGACGCCATCCTGCGGATGTCGCCAGCCCGGAAAACGTTCCGTTTTCCTAATCGTGCCCAAAT
>CACYET010000150.1 GCA_902773515.1 uncultured Eubacteriales bacterium
GGCTCTCTTTTCTTGGTTTTGGGAAGGAGATTAGGGAGTAGGGAGTAGGCAGTAGGGAGTAGGAATAGTGGAGAGGGAGACCGAGCGCCCGGAAAACAGTCCAGTGGACTGTTTTTAGCGAGGTCGGGCCGGCAGGCCTTCGGCAATAGGAATAGTGAGGAGGGAACAGGGAACAGGGAACAGGGAACAGGGAACAGGAATAGTGGCTGCCGCAAAATCGTAGGGGCGGCGTTGCGGCGGAAGGTCCGCCCCCGCGCCCGCCCTAAAACAGAGGACCAGATTGCCACGTCGCTTCGCTCCTCGCAATGACGTATCGCGCGACTTGGGGCTGAATTCCTGACAGACTTCCTGTCCGAACGAAAGAAAGCCCCAGCCCTCGCCGTACGTCATTGCGAGGCCGCAGGCCGTGGCAATCCGGGTCCTTGTCATATGAAAATGTGAAAAGAGAACCGTCCCCATTTCACATTCCGACAAAGGTGGGTATTTCCGCCCTTGTGTGGTTGTGCCCCCGGCGTCAAACGTGTATAATGTTGCCGGGGGAGAAGGAGGTTTATACATGGAAAGGATTATCAAGGCCATGACGGAGGCGCGCCGCGCGGAGGCGCTGGACTTCATCGAGCGCGTGTTTGCCGACCACTACGGTGCCGACGAGGGCCGCGTGGTGCGCGGGCTGGTGGAGGAGATCCGGGCCGGGAAGTATTACCTGCCCGAGCTGGAGCTGATCACAGTCGATGAAAATGACGCCCTGCTCGGCTACGCGATGCTCTCGCGATTTCACATCGAGGGCCGCTACGACGACAGGCTGCTGATCCTGACGCCGGTGGCGGTGCGGCCGGACGTGCAGCGCCGGCACATCTCGAAGGAGCTGATCGAATACGGCTTCGACCGGGCGCGGGCGCTGGGCTACACGGCCGTGCTGGTGGAGGGCGACCCACGGAACTACCGCGCCCGCGGGTTTGAAACCTCCGCGAAGCATGGCATCGTGGCCGGGCCGAACATCCGCCTGCCGCACGTGGACTGCCTGATGGTTGCGGCGCTCGTGCCCGGCGGCCTGGAGGGCATGCACGGCAAGGTGGACTACGGGATGTACGCGGCGCTGAGCTGAGCACGGGCCGTGGGCGACCCTGAATCGCCCCGCGCCCTGGCAATGCGCCGACCCGGAAAGCGTTCCGCTTTCCTAATCATGCACAAGACAACAAAAAACTCCCGCTCCTTTCGGAGCGGGAGAAGCTTCATCTTGGGATCAGTCCTCGATGATCTTGGTCACGACGCCAGAGCCGACGGTGCGGCCGCCCTCGCGGATAGCGAAGCGGAGGCCTTCCTCGCAGGCGATGGGGGTGATCAGCTTGACTTCCATGTCGATGTGGTCGCCGGGCATGACCATCTCAACGCCGTCGGGCAGCTTGATGTCGCCGGTAACATCGGTGGTGCGGAAGTAGAACTGCGGACGATAGCCGTTGAAGAACGGGGTATGACGGCCGCCCTCTTCCTTGGTCAGCACGTACACCTGGCCGATGAAGTGGGTGTGGGGATGAATGGAGCCGGGCTTGGCCAGAACCTGGCCGCGCTCGATCTCGGTGCGCTGTACGCCGCGCAGCAGGCAGCCGATGTTGTCGCCAGCCTCGGCGTAGTCCAGCAGCTTGCGGAACATCTCGACGCCGGTAACGACGGTGGTGCGCTTCTCATCGCTCAGGCCGACGATCTCGACCTGGTCGGAGACCTTCACCATGCCGCGCTCGACACGGCCGGTGGCCACGGTGCCGCGGCCGGTGATGGAGAACACGTCCTCAACAGGCATCAGGAAGGGCTTGTCGGTGTCGCGCTCGGGATCCGGGATGTACTCGTCCACGGCGTCCATCAGCTCGAAGATGCACTTGCACTCGGGAGAGGTCTTGGCATCCTTGCCGGCGGTCAGCGCTTCCAGAGCCAGCAGAGCGGAGCCCTGGATGATCGGGATGTCGTCGCCCGGGAACTCGTACTCGTTCAGCAGCTCGCGGATCTCCATCTCGACGAGCTCCAGCAGCTCGGGATCGTCGACCTGGTCGGTCTTGTTCATGAACACGATGATGTAGGGCACGCCAACCTGACGGGCCAGCAGGATGTGCTCGCGGGTCTGGGGCATGGGGCCGTCAGCGGCGGACACGACCAGGATCGCGCCGTCCATCTGCGCGGCGCCGGTGATCATGTTCTTGACATAGTCAGCGTGGCCGGGGCAGTCGACGTGGGCATAGTGACGCTTCTCGGTCTGATACTCGACGTGCGCGGTGTTGATCGTGATGCCACGGGCCTTCTCTTCGGGCGCCTTGTCGATCTGGTCATAACGCATGGCCTCCGCGCCGCCCACCTGCGCCAGCGCCATGGTGATGGCGGCGGTCAGAGTGGTCTTGCCGTGGTCGACGTGGCCGATCGTGCCGATGTTTACATGCGGCTTGTTGCGCTCAAATTTTGCCTTTGCCATTGGAAATTCCTCCCTATCAATAATGATGGCTTTGTTCTGTATGGAGCGGGTGATGGGAATCGAACCCACGTGATCAGCTTGGGAAGCTGGAGCTCTGCCATTGAGCTACACCCGCGCATTCCCGCCTTCATACGCACATAGTTTATTTTACCTGCGAAGGGCTGTTTTGTCAACAGATATTTGTCAAATTCCCCGTAAATTCACCTTTCTGGCACAGTTTGGGCCCTACGCGGCGGAAAAATTAACCTTGCGCCGAACAACTGTCCGCGTGGGGCGGAAGGCGCGGGGGCGGGCGGCGCATCGCCGCCCCTACAACCCCTCAGTCACCTTCGGTGACAGCTCCCCTTACACAGGGGAGCCATAGGCGGGCGACGCATCGCCGCGGGGCGCGGTCCCACCGCCTCTACGGAAATGTCGCGCGGCAGCCGCCATCAACTCCTCACTCCTCACTCCTAACTCCTCACTTCTCTTCGAGGTACTTCAGCAGCTTCCTCTTGATGCGCTGCAGGGCGTTGTCGATGGATTTGACGTGGCGGTTCATCTCCCCGGCGATCTCCACGTAGCTCTTGCCCTCCATGTAGCGCACCAGCACGTCCTTCTCCAGGTCCGAGAGCATCTGGCCGATGCGGCCCTCGATCATGGACAGGTCCTCGCGGTCGATGATCATCTCCTCGGGGTTGCTCATCCCCTCCTCGGTGATCACGTCCAGCAGCGTGCGGTCGGAGTCCTCCTCGTAGATGGGCTTGTTCAGCGAGATATAGCTGTTCAGCGGGATGTGCTTCTGGCGCGTGGCCGTCTTGATGGCGGTGATGATCTGGCGCGTGACGCACAGCTCCGCGAACGCGCGGAAGCTCGACAGCTTTTCGGCCCGATAGTCGCGGATGGCCTTGTAGAGGCCGATCATGCCCTCCTGGACGATGTCCTCGTGGTCCGCGCCGATCAGGAAATAGCTGCGCGCCTTCGTGCGCACGAAGTTCTTGTACTTGTTCAGCAGGTATTCGAGCGCCGCGCCGTCGGCTTCCTGCGCCAGCTTCACGACCTGCTCATCCGCCATGCTCTCGAAATCATGAATGGTGTACATCACGTTCGCTTCTGTTCCTCCGTAGGCTGTTTCAGAGTTTAGAGTTGAGAGTTTAGAGTTCAGATAAATAGTCGCGCGCGGATCATCGACATGGTCAAGCCTTCGTTCCCGCGAAGAAACCCCGCGGCGTTCCCCGGCCATTCAATCTCAACTCTCAACTCTGAACTCTCAACTCTTCTTATCCTTGTTTCGCAATGCGTCCAGCTTCCGCCGCACGTCCTCCGGCAGCCTTTCGGCGATCGGCGTCCGGCGCGTCACGGGCTTTTCGATCACCCGGCGGATGCCGTCCTGGCGCATCTGGGCCATTTCAAACATCAATTCCCGCGCCGACATGCGGCTCGCGCCCCGGCCCAGCACGATGGTCTGCTCCAGCGCGTCGGAGGACGCCACGCGCACCTCCAGCCGGTGCAGCTCGATGTCGGCCGCCAGCTCGTCGCACAGGCGCTCGATGTAGCGGTCGGCGATCTCGCCCTTCTGGGTGTACACCACCGTCACCGCGCCGCGCTTCTCCTCGGTGCGTCGCTCGCGGTCTGACATCCAGGCGTCGAACACCAGCACCACGCGCTGGTCGGAGTAGCCCGCGTAGTCCATCAGGTCGGAGATCAACCGCTCGCGGGCGTCGGCCAGCGAGTAGGAGGCCTCCGCGCTGCCGGGCGCGCCGCTGACGGCGCCGCGCCGGGCGTTGATGACGTTGTAGCCGTCGACGATCAACAGCCGCCGCGGGGCCCTGCCCGTCCTCGCCATCACTTTGCCCGGGCGCGGACGATTTCATACATCAGGATGCCCGCCGCCACCGAGGCGTTCAGCGATTCGATGCGCCCCTTCATCGGCAGGGAAACCGTCCGGTCGCACTTCTCGAGCGTCAGGCGCGACACGCCCTCGCCCTCCGAGCCGATCACCAGCGCGACGGGGCCGGAGAGGTCCGCCTCCAGCGCGTTTTCGCCGTCCATCGCCGTGCCCACGACCCAGACGCCGGCGGCCTGCAATTCCTCGATGGCGCGGTTCAGGTTCTTCACGCGGGCGACGGGCATGTGGTTCAGCGCGCCCGCCGCGGCCTTCGCCGCCGCCGGGGTCAGCCCCGCGGCCCGGCGCTCCGGGATCACCACGCCGTGCGCGCCGGCGCACTCCGCCGAGCGCACGATGGCCCCGAGGTTGTGCGGGTCGGTGATGCCGTCCAGCAGCACCAGGAAAGGGTCCTCGCCCCTTTCCGCCGCCGCGGCCAGGATATCGGAGAGTTCGACGTAGGGCACCGCCGCCACGTAGGCCAGCATGCCCTGGTGGGCGGGGTAGATCTGGTCCAGGCGGCTGCGGTCCACCGGCTGCACCACGGCCCCGGCGTCCCTGGCCATCCGCACGATCTCCTGCGCCGCGCCGGACAGCTCGCCCGACGCCACCAGCAGCTTTTCCACCGGCCGCCCGGCCCGAAGCGCCTCGCGGATCGGGTTGCGCCCGGCGAGGAGGTGTTCGTCCTCCGGAGCTTCGGCGAGCGGGGCGTCAGCGTCGCGCCTGCGCGGGCCGCTGGGCGCGCGGTAGGCCGAACCGCGGTGGAGTGTGGAGTGTGGAGAGTGGAGTGTGGAGTTGGAGGAAGTGTTTCCACGATAGACGTCCTCGCTTCTCGATGCGTCTTCCTCGCCCGTCACGTGTTGGGCCTTGGGCACGT
>CACYET010000151.1 GCA_902773515.1 uncultured Eubacteriales bacterium
GTATGAAGAAGATTCTGGTCCTGATGCTCGCCCTGCTGCTGGTCGTGTCGTCGATGGCCGCGCTGGCGGACATCCCCGAGCTCACCACCGAGCCGCTGCACATCCTGCTGTGGGACATCAGCAACGAGGAGCCCCACAAGTCCACCCACGAGGCCGCCGTGGCGCGCTTCATGGCCGACTATCCGAACATCGAGGTCGAGCAGGTGCACATCCAGAACGACACCTACAAGCAGCAGATCGTCGTTCAGATGAGCGCCGGCGAGTGCCCCGACATGTACATCCACTGGGCGGGCGGCCCGATGGCCGAGTACTACAAGTCCGGCTTCGTCAATGACATCACCGACCTGTTCAACACCTACGACCATCCGGACTTCACCGACGCCGCCGTCGCCCAGGCGACCTACGACGGCAAGGTGCTGGCCATCCCCTACGGCGGCATGTCCGGCTGCGACATATTCTACAACAAGACCATCTTCGAGGAGGTCGGCGTAGAGGTGCCCCAGACCATCACCGAGCTGGAAGAGGTTTGCGACAAGCTGCTCGAGGCGGGCTACGTGCCCTTCGCGCTGGCCAACAGCTCCAAGTGGACCGGCTCCATGTACTACATGTACCTGGTCGCCCGCCACTCCGGCAACGCCGAGTTCGACGCCGCCTATGACGGCACCGGCTCCTTCACCTCTGACGCCTTCATCTGGGCCGGCAACAAGATCCAGGATTGGGTGAAGAAGGGCTACATCATCGAGGGCTGCAACAGCCTGGTCACCGACAACGGCGACGACCGCGCCCTGATGTACAGCAACACCTGCGCGATGATGCTGCAGGGCTCCTGGCAGACCCGCACCATGCCCTCCGAGAACAAGGAGTGGTACGACGCCAACCTGGGCACCTTCCGCTTCCCCGTGGACGAGGAGGCCGAGGCCAAGGGCGTGCCGCAGAACGTCGAGATCGGTACCGCCGTCGGCAACGCCTTCTCCTTCAACTGCTGGAACGAGGACGGCTCCGTGGACGTGGAGAAGCTGAAGGCCTGCTACGTGCTGGCCACCCAGTACTACAACGACGACCAGTACAACAAGGAGCAGATGGAGCATAACACCATCCCCTCCATCAAGGGCTTCGAGGAGCTGGTCACCGACCCGAACATGAAGATCGTCGTCGAGGTGTTCAACAACGCCTCCAACGTGCAGCTGTGGTACGACCAGTACCTGCCCGCCTCCGTCACCGAGGTGCACAAGGACTGCATGACCTACCTGTTCGGCCTGGAGAAGACCCCCGAGGAGATCGGCGTGCTGCAGGACGAGGCCATGGCGGCCGCGCGCGCGGATATGTAATCGATCCATTCTTGCGAACGTGATGGCAATCGCTTCGCAGGAGAATGCCCGCAGGAGACCCCTCCTGCGGGCATTTGGCGATTGGCGCGAATTTGCCAAGGAAGGGAGTTGACAGTGATGCAAAAGACCAACCTGTTGGCGCGGACGGAATCCAGGAACACGGCCATTGCGGCAGCCGTGTTTCTCTTCCCGGCCATCGCGCTGATCATCATTTACATGGTCTATCCCATCATCGACACGTTTGTGACGAGCCAGTATCAGTGGAACGGCATCTCCTCCGACAAGATCGCCGTCGGCCTGGAGAACTGGAACACGCTGCTCCACGATTCAAAGTTCTGGGGCGCGTTCAGCCACAACGTGGTGGTGATGGTGTTCTCGATCCTGCTGCAGATTCCCATCGGGATGCTGCTGGCCACGTTCCTCGACGCGGGCGGCAGGAAGCTGAACACCTTTAAGGTCATCTGGTTTTTGCCCTACCTGATGTCGTCGGTGGCCATCGCCTTCCTGTTCACCTACATCCTGGCGACCAACGGCGGCCTCTTCTCCACGCTGGCCACGATGCTCAACGGCAAGCGCACCACGGTGGACCTGCTGGGCAAGAGCCCGCAGGCGCTCTACGCCGTGATCGGCGTCATGGCCTGGCAGTTCACGCCGTTTTACATGGTCTACTTCATCGCGGGCTATTCCAACATCCCCACCTCGCTGTATGAGGCGGCGGTGATCGACGGCGCGAACCGCAGGCAATACCTGTTCAAGGTGGCCATCCCGATGCTGGGCCCCATCTTCAAGACGGCCTGCACGATGTCGATGATCGGGTCGCTGAAGTACTTTGACCTGATCTGGAACATGACCCAGGGCGGCCCGGCGGGCGGCACCGAACTGATGGCGACCTATATGTACAAGCTCTCCTTCCAGCAGTGGAAGATGGGCTACGGTTCCGCGGTCGCGGCGGGCATGTTCATACTGATCACCGCCATCGCGCTGCTGTTCCAGAAGGTATTTGTGGTAAAGGAGGATTTCTGATATGCGCAGCAAGATGGCGGAAAGCAATAAGGAAATCACCAAGAGCCGCATCGCCTGGGCCGTCGCCTACATCCTCGCGATCTTCTGGCTGCTGGTCGCGCTGGTGCCGTTCATGTTCATGATCTTCAACTCCCTGCGCCAGCAGTTCGACATGCTGCAGCAGGGGCCGCTGCACCTGCCCGACCCATGGTACTTTGACAACTATCCCCAGATCGTGAAGAACGGCATCTTCGGCTACTTCGGCCGCTCGGTGCTGATCGTGTCGCTGTCGCTGGTGCTGATGCTGATCATATCGTCCTTCGCGGCGTATCCGCTGTCGAGGATGAAGTTCAGGCTCCGCAATTTCCTCTACGCGGGCATCATCGCCATGATGTCGGTGCCGATGCACGTTACGCTGATCCCGATCTTCAAGATGACCAACGCGATGGGCCTGTACAACAACCTGTTCTCGCTGCTCGGCCCCTATGTGGCCTTCGCGCTGCCGATGGCGGTGTTCATACTCACGGGCTTCATGATGACCATTCCCCGGGAGGTGGAGGAGGCGGCCACCATCGACGGCTGCAACAAGTTCAGCATGTTCTTCCGCATCATCTGGCCGCTGTCCAAGTCCGGCCTATCGACGCTGGCGATCTACAACGGCGTGTCGATGTGGAACGAGTTCGCCTTCGCCAATACCTTCCTGAACACGGCCAACCAGAAGACGCTTCCGCTGGCGCTGGGCCAGTTCAAGGGCGAGTTTTCGATGAACATGCCGATGATCCTGTCGGTGCTGGTGCTCTCGGCGCTGCCGATGATCATACTGTTCATCATCTTCCAAGATAAGCTGGTCAAGGGCATGATGGCCGGCGCGGTCAAGGGATGACGAGTAATGGACCTTTTGAAGGAGGCTGACCTTATATGATACTGTATGTCAACGCGGCCGCCGGCAGGGACGGCAACGGCACGAAGGAAATGCCCTTCAGGCACATCAACGATGCGGCGCGAATCGCCGTGGCGGGCGACGAGATCCTCGTCGCGCCCGGCGTCTACCGCGAGAAGGTGACGCCCCGCCACGCGGGCACGGAGGATGCGCGCATAGTTTATCGCTCCGAGGAGCCGCTGGGCGCGGTGATCACCGGCGCGGAGGAACTCACGGGCTGGACGCGGTTCAAGGGCAATGTCTGGGTGAACCGCGTCAGCAACGGCGTGTTTGGGGATTACAACCCCTACGTCACGATGGTCTGCGGCGACTGGTACTTCGCGCCAACCGTCCGTCACACCGGCGCGGTGTTCCTGAACGACAACATGATGTACGAGACCGTGACGCTGGAGGAGTGCGAGAAGGCCGAGGCCGATCCGTGCGCGTTCGACGCGGAACTGTCCACATGGAAGTGGTACACCGAGCAGGACGGCGACGAGACCGTGCTCTACGCGAACTTCCACGATCTCGACCCGAACGCCGAGAAGGTGGAAATCCTCGTGCGCCGCAACTGCTTCATGCCGGACGAGAACGGCATCGGCTACATCACCGTATCCGGCTTCAATATCAACAAGGGCGCGACCACGTGGGCTCCGCCCGCGGCGTACCAGGACGGCCTCATCGGCCCGCACTGGTCGAAGGGCTGGATCATCGAGGACTGCGAGATCTGGGGCGGCAAGTGCTGCGGCATTTCGCTGGGCAAGTATCGCGACCCCGAGAACGACATGTACTTCTACACGAACCACGTGAAGTCGCCAACCCAGATGGAGCGCGACGCGGTGTGCCGCGGGCAGTATCACGGGTGGCTGAAGGAGAAGGTCGGCAGCCACATCGTGCGGCGCTGCCACATCCACCACTGCGAGCAGACCGGCATCGTGGGCCGCATGGGCGGCGTGTTCTCGACGATCGAGGACTGTCACATCCACCACGTTTGCAACAGCCAACAGCTGGGCGGCGCGGAGACCGCGGGCATCAAGCTGCACGCGGCCATCGACGTGACGATCCGCCGCAACCACATCCACCACTGCATCATGGGCGTGTGGCTGGACTGGGAGGCGCAGGGCGCGCGCATCACACAGAACCTGCTGCACGACAACCAGAAGCCCGAGGGCGTGGAACACGCGCAGGGCGCGATGTTCAACAACGACGTGTTCATCGAGGTGGGCCACGGCCCGACGCTGATCGACAACAACGTGATGCTGTCGAAGCTGTCCGCGGCCATCCCCAGCGAGGGCGTGGCGTTTGTGCACAACCTGATCTGCGGTGGCTTCGGCCTGATCAACAGCGGCGTGGACAGTGTCGTGAACGATCAGCGCGAGCCGCGCTACACGCCGTACCACATCCGGCACCGCACGGAGGTGGCCGGGTTTATGACGATCCTGCACGGCGACGACCGGATCTACAACAACATCTTCGTGCAGAAGTGGCCTGTGACCGATGCTGCCAGGACGCCGCAGAACAACGACTACGAGGTGGCGGGCACCGCGCCGTTCGACATCTTCCCGAGCTACGATGAGTGGATCGCCAACTTTATGATGGGCGAGGAGCCCGACATGCGGCATCTCGCGCAATTCCACTTCGGCCACCTGCCGGTGTGGGTGTCCGGCAACGCCTACTTTAACGGCGCGTGCGTCAGCAAGCACGAGCAGCACGGCTGTGTGAACGCCGACGCGAAGGTGACGGTCGAGCTCGTCGAGAAGGACGGCAGGCCGACGCTCGTGACGAACGTCTACGACTTCCTGGGCGACTTCACAGGCGGCATCGTCACCAGCGACATCCTCGGCTACGCCTTCGAGCCGGAGCAGCGCTTCGAGAACCCCGACGGCACCGAGATCATATTCGACCGCGACTACCTGGGCGAGCACCGCGGGCTGTCCGCCCTGCCGGGG
>CACYET010000152.1 GCA_902773515.1 uncultured Eubacteriales bacterium
GCGACAGCTCCCCTTACACAGGGAAGCCAAGGCTGCCGCGCGGCAGCCGCCGTCCCTGTTCCCTGTTCCCTGTTCCCTGTTCCCTGTTCCCTATTGCCTACTCCCTCTCCCGCATAAATATAAATATCAATCGCATAAATATACGTTTACCACGCAAAAGCATGAGCATCACGATTTCCGATTTTATGCAAAATTCCCGAACTGCGTCGGTTTGAGGCGACAAATTGCAACTTTTAACATTGGGGTTGGCAGTTCTCTATTGCCTTTCCCGGGCATTTATTGTATAATACAGGCATCAACCGGCCGGCGTTTCCGGCCTGAAATGGAGGAACCACCATGAAGAAAGTTATGTCCCTGGTCATCGCGCTGGTCCTGGCGCTGTCCTGCGTCGCCGCCCTGGCGGACCTGCAATTCGGCACCGGCGGCGAAGCCGGCACCTACTACGGCTACGGCACCGTGCTGGCCCAGTACATCTCCGACAACACCGACGCCAAGATCACCGTCGTGTCCAGCGGCGGCTCCGCGGCCAACATCGACGACCTCGAGGCCAACACGCGCCAGCTGGGCTTCGTGCAGAACGACGTGGCCTACTACGCCGTGAACGGCATCCGCCTGTTCGACGGCGCGCCCGTGGAAAACATCTCCGCGCTGGCCGCCATGTACATTGAGGCCGTGCAGGTGGTCACCAACAACCCCGAGATCAAGTCCATCGAGGACCTGAAGGGCAAGAACGTGTCCATCGGCGCCCAGGGCTCCGGCGTCAACTTCAACGCCATCGACTTCCTGGCCGTCTACGGAATGACCGAGGACGACATCACCCCGCAGTACCTGAACTTCCAGGAGACCTGCGACGCGCTGAAGGACGGCAAGATCGACGCGGGCTTCGTGGTCGCCGGCGCGCCCACCCCCGCCATCACCGAGCTGTGCACCACCCAGGGCGCCCAGCTGCTGAGCCTGGACGACGAGCACATCGCCGCCCTGCAGGAGATCTCCGCCGCCTACGCCAAGACGGCCATTCCCGCCGGCACCTATGACGGCATCGACGACGACGTGATCACCGTGGGCATGAAGGCCACCATCGTCGCCAACGACACCGTGACCGACGACGAGGCCTACGCCATCGTGAAGGCCATCTTCGACGGCAAGGACGAGATCACCCAGGCGCACGCGAAGGGCGCCGAGATCGACCTGGAGTTCGCCTCCACCTGCGGCATCCCCTATCAGGCGGGCGCTGCCAAGTACTTCGCCGAGCAGGGCATCGAGGTTCAGACCGCCGAATAAGCCTCTCGCCCCATCAAACGACTCGCACGGGGCTGCGGTAGAAACCTGCCGCAGCCCCGCGTTTAACGAATTGGATCGTTGAAGGAAATCGCATCCGTACAGATCCTTCGACTGCGCCTTGCCTCCGGCAAGGCTCCGCTCAGGATGACAATTGTTGCGACATGCTGTCATTCTGAGCGGAGTGCAGCCGAAGGCGGAACGCAGTCGAAGAATCTGTGCCCCATACTCCACAGCCACATGGCAGCCGGTCTGCCAATCCCACTGTCCCAGAATCCAATCCCTTCCCGAAAGGAGGCCGCCCCATGGCCAGCAACAAACCCCGGGACCCGAACCTGAACGCGCCGCTCAACGACGCCTCCGCGAACGCCGCGGCGAACGTCGAGGCCGTCATGAAGAAGTTTGACCGCGAATCGAACACGCGCATATGGACGGGCGTCCCGAAGCTCATCGTCGGCAGCGTGCTGGTGATGTTCTCGCTGTTCTGCCTCTACGTCACGCTGTTCGCCAACTTCAAGGAGCAGGTGCGCCTCTCCAGCTTCCTCGGGCTGGTCATCCTCATGGGGTTTCTGACGTTCCCCGTCAAGAAGGGCTACCTGAAGGAGAACCACATGCCGTGGTATGACATCGTGCTGATGCTGCTCGGCGCGGGCGCGTTCTTCTACTTCACGTTCAACGCCTCCAGCATCCTGGCGATGCGGCCGAAGGTGCTGCTGCAGCCGAAGTACACGGTCATCGCCGTCGTGGGCATACTGGTGCTGGCGGAGCTCTGCCGCCGCAGCGTGGGCCTGCCGGTGCTGTGCGTGGCGGTGTTCTTCCTGGCCTACACGTTCCTGATCAGCAAGCAGTCGCTGGCGCTGGCGGCGCGCGAGCTGTTCTTCAACACGACGGGCGTGCTGGGCACGCCGATCAACGCCTGCTCGAAGTTCATCGTCGTGTTCACGATCTTCGGCGCGTTCCTGGAGCGCACGGGCGTCTCCGAATTCTTCATCAACCTCGCCAACAGCATCACCGGACGCTTCGCGGGCGGCCCGGCGAAGGTGGCCGTCATCTCCTCGGCGCTGTGCGGCATGGTGTCCGGCAGCTCCGTGGGCAACACCGTCACCACCGGCTCGGTGACGATCCCGATGATGAAGGAGACCGGCTATAAGCCGGAGTTCGCCGGCGCTGTCGAGGCCGCGGCCTCCACCGGCGGGCAGATCATGCCGCCGATCATGGGCGCGGCGGCGTTCCTGATGTCGGAGATCCTGCAGATTCCCTACTCGAACATCATCGTCCGGGCCATACTGCCCGCGGTGCTGTACTTCCTGGGCATCTTCATCGCGGTGCACCTGGAGGCCAAGAAGCTGGGCCTGAAGGGCATCGACAAAAGCATGCTGCCGCGGATGCGCAGCCTCGTCAAGCAGACCTACATGCTGCTGCCGCTGATCATACTGATCTACCTGGTGTCCACCAACGCGCGCACGATGCAGTTCTCGGCGGCCATCGCCATCATCGTGACGATCATCGTCGGCATCATCAACAACGTGGTCGACTACTTCTCCAAGTGCAAGCAGGGCAACGAGAAGGCCAGCGCGGGCGAGGCCGCGAAGGCCGCCGTCGGCATGAAGGGCGGCTTCGGCGTCAAGAGCATCTTTGATTCGCTGGAATCCGGCGGGCGCAGCTGCATCACCGTGGCCGTGGCCTGCGGCATGGCGGGCATCATCACCGGGTGCCTGACGATCACGGGCCTGGCGAGCCAGATGATCAACGGCATCGTGTCGCTGACGCAGTCCCCGGCGCTGGCGGGCGTGCCGGGCCTGGCGCTTCTGCTGGGCCTGCTGCTGACGATGCTGTGCTGCATCGTGCTGGGCATGGGCATCCCGACCACCGCCACCTACTGCATCATGGCGGCCACCTGCGCGCCGATCCTGACGAAGATGGGCGTGCCGGTGCTGGCGGCGCACTTCTTCGTGTTCTACTACGGCATCGTGGCGGACATCACGCCGCCGGTCGCCCTGGCGGCCTACGCCGGCGCAGCCATCGCCAAGGGCCGTCCGATGCAGACCGGCGTCACGGCCACGCGGCTGGCCATCGGCGCGTTCATCATACCGTTCGTGTTTGCCGCGAGCCCGGCGCTGCTGTTCATCGACACGGTGTGGTACGAGGTCATACTGATCGCCATCACCGCCACACTGGGCATGTTCGGCGTCGCGGCGGGCCTGTCGGGCTACCTGATGACGAACATGAACGTGCTGGAGCGCATCCTGCTGATCGGCGGCGGCCTGGCGCTGATCATCCCCGGCACGCTGACCGACTTCATCGGCCTGGGCGTGATCGCGCTGGGCGTGCTGATGCAGTTCCTGCGCAAAAAGAAGATGGCATAGGCACGAAAAAAGAACCCCTGTCGGGGTTCTTTTTTCGTGCGGTCAAATCTCCTCGTACACTACACTTTCCGCCAAGCTCCGGTTCTTGTAGGCCACGTCGTCGCTCACGTCGCGGATGATGTGCACGTAGTCGGGGATGGCCGCGCCCTCGTCCTCGCGGGCGAGCTCGATCTCCAGGATCGCGCGGTCCTTCCAGAAGGGGTAGATGTCGAACTCCAGCACGTGCCCGGCGTAGGGGATGCGGTAGCGCGTCTTGCCCAGCGGTTTGCAGCCGGGCTGCATCTCCTGGGACAGGCGGATGTACTCCAGCTGGTCGATCTCGCCCTCGTCCTCCTCGTTCTTCACGCTGGACAGGTGCCGCTTGAAGGTCTTGTAGTACTTGATCTCGCCGCCGCAGACCACCTGCCGGATGCGGCGCGTCTCGCCTGGGCCGGACACCGTCAGGTAGATCTGCACGATCTCCCACTGCTCCACCCCCTTCTGCGCCAGCAGCGTGGGGATGTCCGGGTAGCGGATCAGGTATTTGCGCTCGATTTCATAGTGTTTGCCCACAGACATGCTTATGCCTCCCTGAAAGCCATTACATCAGTAGAAACTATACCATCTTCCAAAGATCCTTCGACTTCGCTGCCGCTCTGCTCAGGATGACAGGCGAATCGAAACGATGTCATTCTGAGCGGAGCATCGCCCTGAGCGATGCGCAGTCGAAGAATCTTCTCAATTCACAGTCCGATTTCGTTGATGTCGCCATCATCCGCGTCCAGTCTCCAGTTCCACGTCAGCTTGGTGAGCGTGGCGAAGCCGCGGTCGACGAGCACGGTGTCGTAGCGTTCGTCCTCGAAGCGGCGCGGGAAGCCCCCGTAGCGCCAGCCGCCGTCCTCGGCCGGGGCGTAGTCCGGCGGGTCGAGGAACACCGGGGCCAGCCGCGCCGGGACGAGGCCCCGAATTTCGTCATAGGGCAGCGCCGGCACGTTCAGACTGTACAGCGCGCCCAGCGGCAGCGGATGATCGCCGATCCACCCGGCCACGCGCAGCGCCAGCCGCGCCGCCGGGCCGTAGTCGTTCAAATCCTCGCCGCGGTGCGCCTCGGTGCACAGCGACACCGCCAACGCCTGGCAGCCGCACATGGAGGCCTCCATCGCCGCGTTCACGGTGCCGGAATAGACGCAGGCCCCGCCCATGTTCATGCCGCGGTTGATGCCGGAGACGACGAGGTCCACGCCCGCGTCGCGCGCGAAGAACAGGCCCAGCGAGGCGCAGTCCGACGGCGTGCCATCCGAGGCCCACGCGCGCTCGGCATGCGGAAAGTCGACCGGCTCCGCGTGCAGCGCGGCCCCCAGGGTGACGCTGTGGCTGGCGGCGGAGCGCTCGCGGTCCGGCGCGCAGACGAACACGCGATGGCCCGCCGCAGCAAAAGTCCCGGCCAGCGCGCGGATGCCCGGCGAACGGATGCCGTCGTCGTTGGTAAGCAGTACGTTCATATCGATTCCTCCGGGGAGGGCGGTCCCTGTTCCCTGTTCCCTGTTCCCTGTTCCCTGTTCCCTACTCTCCATTCTTATAAAACCGCACGGATTCGTTGTAGATCTTCACGATGTCCTGCAGGATGTCCGCGTGGCGGAAGCTCTTGTGGTAGAGGATGTTCATCTCGCGGATCATGCTCAGGTTTTCGATGGGCAGCACGGTCATCTTGGCCTTCTTCAGCTCGTCCATGCAGGCGCTGCGCGGCAGGATGGACACGCCGTAGTTGCGGCGGACCAGGTCCTTGATGGTGGCGATGTTGTCCACCTCCAGCGTCACGTTGAACTCGTCGATGGAGATGTTGCGGCTCTCCAGGTGCGCCGCGAACAGATTGCGCGTGCCGGAGTTGGGCAGGCGCAGAATCAGGCGCTCGCGCTTCAATTCGTCCAGCGTCACGATGCTCTTCTTCGCCAGCGGGTTCTCGTTGGACACGGCGCAGACCAGGAAGTCGGTGTCCAGCATGATGGAGTTGATGCTCTCGTCCTGCACGCCGCCCTCCACGATGGCGATATCGATCTTATAGTTCTTCAGCATCGCATAAAGATTATTGATCGTATCGGTCTGGATCGTGATGCTGACGTTCTCGTTCT
>CACYET010000153.1 GCA_902773515.1 uncultured Eubacteriales bacterium
ATCTGGAACAGCATGAGCGTGGAGCTCGCGCGGGCCACGGACGACATCAAGGCGCAGCTCTCCGAGGTCGTTGGCACGGCCAATGTCGATCTGATCATCAGCGACCCCGATGTGGTGGACGAAAACGGCACGCCGGTGCGCATCGTGCGCAGCGCGGAGACCAACCTGGGCGACTTGAGCGCGGACGCCATCCGCGCGGCCAGCGGCGCGGATGTGGCCTTCGTCAACGCCGGCAGCATGCGCTCAGGGCTTTCCAAGGGCGAGATCACGCTGGATGACGTGCTGAGAGTCTATCCCTTCGGCGATCACATCATGCTGGCGGAGGTTACCGGTCAACAGATACTGGACGCGCTGGAGTGGGGCGTGCGGGCCGTGCCCAGCGAGAACGGCGGATTCCTGCAGACCTCGGGGCTGACCTATGAGATTCATACCTACATCGAAAGCGGCTGCGTGAAGAACGACGACGGCATGTTCGCCGGCGTTGAGGGCGAATACCGCGTCAAAAACGTGCTGGTCGGCGGCGAGCCGCTGGACCTGGAAAAGACCTATAAGATGGCCACGCGGGCCTATACGATGGTGGAGCACGGCGACGGGTTCACCGCCTTTGACGGCGCCGAGATCCTTTGGACGTCGGAGAAAACGGACGTTGAGATGCTGATCGATTACATCCGCGACGATCTGGGCGGCGTCATCGGCGAGGGCTACGAGAATCCCTATGGCCAGGAGCGCATCGTGGCCGTGGAGGAGCCCGCCGGGGAGGACGCCGGGGAAGAGGCGGAGGAGACGACCGAAGCGGCTGAAGCGGCGCTGTCCGAGGGCGTGGTGCCGGTGACCTGGGAGGTGACACCGGAGCACCCGATGATCGACACCGACGAGGCGCGGGCGCTGTATCAGCAGATCGACTCGGGCGACTATCCCACGATGGAGGAGCTGCTGGCGAATCCCGTGGTGGCCCAGCTGGACGCGCTGTCGGCGTACTACAAATCGATGTACGGCAACACCGCCGACATCAATACGCCCGAGCGCGAGCAGCTGCGCGATGACATCATGAACTGGTTCTTGACCCTCGGCTCGGCGCGCACCGAGAGCGTGGATGAAAACGGCAAGCATCACTATGTGTACGACGGCCCGCTGAACCGCGATTTCCAGATGGAGCTGGTGCTGGGCCTGCCGGCCAGCGGCAAGTCCACCTTCATCGCCGATCCGGACAGCGAGGCCATGGGCGCGTTCATACTGGACCCGGACGTGATCAAGGCCCAGATCCCCGAGTACATCGAGAGCCAAGGCGCGGCGGCGGACGCCATCCACTTCGAGGGCATGGCCATCTTCCAGCGGGCCATCGACGCCTTCCTGACCGGCGACATGAAGGGCGTGAACATCGTGCTGCCTATCGTCGGCGGCGACTACGACGAGATGATGCAGCAGTACGTGCTGCCCTTTGAGGCCGCGGGCTACAACGTGCGGGCGAAGTTCCGCCCGGCCAAGGAGAACGAGGCGGCGGCCCGCGTGGTGAAGCGCGAGCTGGGCGGCGGCCAGCTGATCAACAGCGCGGTGGCGTTCAACTTCGGCGACGGCCCGGAGAACGTGTACAACCAGATGAAGGATCAGATCAACGCCAAGGGCGAGCCCTACGGCATTGAATAGGGTATGCGCGGCAAATGCCGCTCAACATACATGTACCACAAAGACGATCAATGACGAACAAGGAAGAAACGAGACATGAGGAAACTGATGAGAATGCTTCTGGCATTGGTGCTGGTGCTGGCGATCGCCGCGCCGATGATACCGGCGCTGGCCGAGGAGGTCGAGACGACGGCCCGCTGCCGCTGTACGTGACGAAGGAGACGGTGAAGGCCTACAAGCACCCCGACAAGGAGAGCAAGGTGCTCAAGAAGCTGAGCGGCGGCGACGCCGTGATGGTGGAAATGGTGACCCAAAAAGGCGACTGGTGCGGCATACTGATCGAGGACACCAAGAAGGGTGGCCAGAAGATCGCGTGGGTCCTGACGAAGTACCTGTCCGAGGAGATGCCGCAGAGCTTCTGCAAGCATGATTTCGGAAAGTGGACGGTCGAGATAGAGCCCACTTGCGAACATGAGGGTTATCGCTATCGCTTCTGCAAGCTCTGCGGCATCCGTCAGGAGGACAGCCCCAAGAAGCTCGACCACGAGTGGGGCGAGGGCAACCTGAACTTCGCGGCCATGGCCATTTCCGAGGTCACCGGCGCGAAGTGGCTGAGCAACGCCGTGACCTTTGAGAACGCGAGCACCGCGGGCGCGAAGACGATCGCCCCCATGGTCAGCGACGTGGACGTGAACAACCTGGCGGACGGCATCTACCCCGTGTCCTTCGACTGCGGCGACGTGTTCAGCGGCGCTTCCGGCATCTACATGAACGCGGTGCACATCTACAACCAGGACTGGTACGACATCGTGGACGTCAACACGCTGGCGGTGGGCGACACCATCGTCGTGGAGGGCGAAGAGGTGCCGGTGCTGTCCCTGGATAACACGGAGTACGGCATCGAGGTCAACGCCGATCAGGACGCGCGGGCGTTCGTGCTGGCCAGCCAGGAGGATTCCAACGGCTTCTTCATCCGCGGCCTCGACGACATGACCACCTACACCGACCACGGCGAGACCGCGCTGATGATCGCGCCCGAGGCCACCTTCACCGATGCCTGGGACATCGAGAAGGAGCCGGTCACCGTGAACGCCGACGGCATCGTCGAGGCGATGCAGACCTCCGAGAACGACGCCTTCACGCAGTTCAACACCACGGTGCGCGTCGAGGGCGGCAAGGTCGTAGAGATCAACCGCGTATTCGTGCCGTAAGCGCCGGATATAACGGTTAAAACAGAAGATCGACAGGGCGGGCACATCCCGCCCTTGTCGGGTATTCGGCCAAGGTATCCCGAGGCCCTTCGGGATACCTTGCGCCGTGTGATACGGCCCGGGCCCGGAGGTACACATGAAGAAGGCATCCCTGCAAATCGCCGTGCTGGCGCTCATACTGCTCGCGGTCTGCGCCGTCTGCCGCGTGGCGATGCGCGGCGGCTACACGGCCGCGATACCCATCGGCGTTCAGAACGTCCGGGCGGAGGAGCTCCGCTTCGTGGACGAGACGCCGGGCGTGATCGACCGCGGCGCGCCGCGGGTAGAGGGCGGCTTCATACGCGTGCCCATTTACCCGGTGCGCGCCGGCGAGACCTATGTGGATGTGAGCGCCGGCAACGGCAACGAATACGTGATGCACCTGCAGGTGGGCCGTTTCGGCACGATCTACGATGGCGTCACCGGCGGTTTTACCGGCGACACCGTGGTGCTGGCGGCGTTCACGGCCTTTTGCCTGGCGGTGGCGGCCATCATGTTCTACACCTATCGCCGCGCGACGGGCCCGGCGTTTTACGCCTATGACACCATGTACGCGGCGGGGCTTGCGCTTTTTGGGCTGCTGACGGGGCTGACGATGCTGGCGGTCACGGTGCGGCACATGCTGCGGCCCTACGAGTACAACATGCTGGTGGCCTATAGCGCGATCACCGGCGCCAGCTGGCGCTTCATGATGCTGACCGCGCTGCCGGTGGCGGCCTTCGCGGCGGCGATGGCGGTGAGCAACGCGGCGCTCATACGGCACGAGGGCTTCAGCCCCAAGAACATGCTGGGCATCGGCATCGGCCTTGCGCTGATCGCGGGGGAGGCGCTGGCGTTTTTCCTGTACAGCCGGAACGTCTCCGGTTCCGAGCGGGAGGTGCGGCTGTGGGACACGCTGTGCAACGTCTACGCCACCGGCTTTGCCTGGTTTGAGTGCATGCTGATCGGCGCCATCGTCTGCGGCCTGAAGGCCGCGCGGCACAATCCGGCCCCCGGCGCGGACTGCATACTGATACTCGGCTGCAAATTCAGAAGGGACGGCACGCTGACCCCGCTGCTGCGGGGCAGGGTGGACCGGGCCATCGACTACTGGAAGCGCCAGCGGGAAGCGACGGGCCGCGAGGCGGTGCTGATGCCCTCCGGCGGCCAGGGTGCGGACGAGCCCATGCCGGAGGCGCAGGCCATGAAGCGCTATATGCTCGAAAAGGGCATCCCCGAAGCGTGCATCGTCACCGAGGACAGATCGCACAATACATTTCAGAACATGCAGTATTCCAAGGCGCTCATCGAGCGGAATGCGCTGGGCAATAGGGTGGTATTTGTCACCACGAACTACCACGTGTTCCGAAGCGGCGTGTGGGCGCGGCGGGCCGGGCTGCCGGCCGAGGGCATGGGCAGCCGCACCCGGTGGTGGTACTGGCCCAACGCCTTCATGCGGGAGTGCGCGGGGCTGATGCTGAACCACATCCCCCAGGAGCTGTTGCTGCTGGCGGCGATGCTGGCGCTGTTCGGCGCGCTGTCGGTGGCGCTGGGGTAAACTGTGGCAGAGGAGAGAAGATTGCGATGAAGACCATCAAGAGCGTCTACAAGATCGGCAACGGACCCTCGAGCTCCCACACCGTCGGCCCCTACCATGCCGCGAAGACCTTCGGCGCGCGCTACCCGGAGGCGGACCGCTTCCGCGTGACGCTGTTCGGGTCGCTGGCGTTCACCGGCGAGGGCCACGGCACCGGCAAGGCCATACGCTCGGCGCTGCCGGGCGCCCAGGTGTTGTTCGACCGGGAGAACGCGGACCTGCCCCATCCCAACACGATGCTGTTCGAGGCGTTCAGGGACGGCCGAAAGCTCGGGTCCAACCGCATCTTCAGCATCGGCGGCGGCTCGATCCGCATCGAGGGGGAGCCCTCCGAGGACGAGGTCGAGGTCTACCCCCAGAGGAACTTCACGGAGATACTGAAGATCTGCCGTGAGAGGAGCCTGAACCTGGCGCAGTTCATCTACCGCATGGAGGACGATCAGCTGCGCGCATCCTTAAAGACGGCCTGGGAGGCCATGAAGGAAGCCGTTTGCCGCGGCCTGTGCGCCGAGGGCGTGCTGCCCGGCGGTTTGGGCGTGGCCCGCAAGGCCAAAACGCTCTACGAGAAGCGCTGCTACAACGAGAGCGCCGACGTGACCATGAACCGCGTGATCGCCGCCTACGCCTACGCCGTCAGCGAGGAGAAC
>CACYET010000154.1 GCA_902773515.1 uncultured Eubacteriales bacterium
GCCCCGGCCCGGGCATCGCGGCGGACCCGGGCGCGGCCAGCCAGCCGACGCCCTCCATGCGGCCGCCGGCAAAGCAGGCCCCGCCCGCGTGCCACGTGTTCAGGGATACGGCGTCGCAGATGTCCGCGCCCATCAGCCAGTCCGCGCAGGCGACCAGATGGAAGTCCTCCCCGCGCAGGCCCGTGTTTTCAACGGAGATGTCGATGTTCGCCTCCGACAGCTCGCCGTTCACGCGGAAGCGCACCTCCCCCGCCGCGCGCCGCGCCTGAAAGGCATAGGAAACCGCGCCCGCGCCGTAGCGCGCGCGAAAGGGCAGCGCAGGCCGCTTCCCCGGCAGCAGCGGCAAAAACGCGCCGCGACCGTCCGACAGCCAGAGCATGAGGCCCCAGCCCTCGTCCAGCGCGTCGCCCGTCCAGGGCGTGAGCCGCCCCATGCGGCTGTTGCCGCGCCAGAAGAAGCCGCCGCCGCGCTCGGTGAGCAGCAGCCCCGCCGCGTCGTTGGCCAGGATATCGCACCACGGCGCGGGCGGCAGCTGCCCCGCGCGCACGTCGATCCCGTACCCGCCTTCGGGCAGGAAACCCCCGATGCCGTTGTCCGACAGCCGCGCGGCAGGCCGCATCGTGGACGCGCCGACCGCCATCCGCCGCGGCGGCTCGCGCCGGGGCAGCTCCAGGCGCGTCAGCAGCGCATAAATTTGCGCGTACAGCTCGCGTCCGCCGTCAAACGTCGCCGCGGCGCACCGCGCGAGCGCCCGCCTCTGCTCGTCCGTCAAATGCGCGCCGTCCACCACCCACGCACCGCCGCGCTCGCCCCGCAGCGCGTTCAGGTGACTGGCGGCGACGAGCGCCTCCAGGCCGTCCCGCACGGGCCGCCGGTAGCCGGCCTCGCCGTCGTCGACGAGGATCAGGTCCACGTACAGCCCCGCCGCCCGGTAGAAGCCGTGCGCGCGGATCAGCTCGCGTGCGGCGGGCAACGCATCCTCCCCCCGCGCGAAAAACGCCAGCATGGGCGCGTCACCGCCGAGGCCCAGCGGCCAGAGGCAACTCATATCAATCGGCTCCTCGCCGGGGCGCGACTCCCGGACCTGCGCCGCGAGGCGCGGGTCCACGATCAGCGCGGCGAAGCGCTGTAAGGCATGGTGGCGGCTCGCGCTCAGGCCGATGAACCCCAGCATCGCCCGCGCCCGCGCCCCGGAGAGCGTCAGCGCGCGCGCCGCCTGCCCCGGCTGCCGCCAGCGCTCGACCCACGCCCCGGCGGAGCATTCGCGCGGCAACAGCGCCAGCGCCGTGTGCAGCCGAACGCTCTGGCCGGGCCTGAGCGCGACCGTCGTCTGGAGCGCGCTGACCGGGTTCAGCGTCGCGCCGAGCGTTCCCGGCCAATCCCAACAAATGCCGCCGGGGCGGACGCTGTCGCCCTCGCGGCCCACGACGCGCTCGCAGTCCGCCTCATATCGCACCGGTCCCTCCGCCGCCAGCAGGTGCGCGAATTTCGGCAATCGCTCTCCGCGCTCGCCGCGGCGCGCGAACAGCAGCGCGCCCTCCGCGAGCCTCGCGCCCTCCACAAACAGGTTCATGAACGCCGGGTGGGCGCGGTAGTCCTCCGGGCAGGCCAGCGCCAGCGGCGCGACATCCGCCAGCGACAGCGTAAGCGTCCTTTCACCCGCGTTGCGCAGCTCGACCAGCTTCAAGAGCGTGCCGTCCTCCGGCGAGACGAACGTCGCCGTCTCCGCCTCCGCGCGGCCCAGCCGGGTGAGGCTGCGCGAAAGCCCCGGCTCGACCCACGTCCGGCTCCCCGCGCCGCCCAGCACGGCGCAGTCGCCCGTCTCCTCGTCCCTCAGGTGCGTGCACGCCGCTCCCGCGCGGCGCTGCAGGTCGCCCGAGAAGCGCGTAGCGTCCACGCCGAAGCGGCTGTAGTGCACCGCGCCGTCCGACGTGCCGAGCGCCGTCGCGCCCGCGCCGAAGAGCAAATGCGTCTCGGGCACGGCCCCCGCCCGCGCGCGCCGCGCCAACCTCGGCTGGACCTCCCGCGCGGATTTCCGGCGCGGGCTTCGCCGGGGCTTCGGAGCGTCGCAGGGGCGCTCCTCCAGCAGCAGCGACAGCGCCCGCGCCTCGGGCAGGTCCATGAAGTCCCGCCGCAGGGAGTCGCCGGTCAGCGCGTTGCACAGCGCGCACAGGGCCATGCCCTGGTGGTGCGCCATGTGGCTCTTCACCAGCGTCGGAGCGCCGTCCGCGCCGGGGCGCAGGTAGTCCGCGGCCTCGTAGAAGCCCCAGGTCCCGCGCCAGCCCAGTGCGTCCATGCGGCGCAGGTTTTCGGCGGCGGCGCGGGGCTCGACCATCGCGGCCAGCGCCGCGGCGTAGGGCGCGACGACGTCGGACTCACTCTCGCCGCTGAGCGCCAGTTCTGAAAGGCCAAATGCCCGGTACTGGTAGTTCAGCGCGGCGTCGAGGGCGCTGTAGCCGCACTCCGACACGCCCCAGGGCCGCCTCATCCGCGCGCCCTGGCGCATCTGCGCCGCCACCGCCGCGCGCCGACCCTCGCCCAGCAGCGTGTGCGCCGGGGCATCCATGAACAGCGCGGGCATCAGGTATTCAAACAGCGTGCCGCTCCACGACAGCGGGCAGCAGCGCCCCGCCACCCGCGCGCAGGGCCGCCCCAGCCGCGTCCAGTGGCGCACGGGGACCTGCCCCAGCATCATCGCCACGTAGCTGAGGATGCGCGCCTCGGAGGCCAGCAGGTCGTAGTGCGAGCGGCTCATCCGCCCCGCCTCGGCGTCGAAGCCGATGGCGAACAGCTCCCGCTCATCGTCGTAGAGCGCCGCGAAGTCCATCCCCTCCGCCAGCGCGCGCATCCGCGTGGCGAGGTCCCCGCCCGCCTCCCTCGCGCCCGCGCACAGCAATAGCGCCGCCGCCAGGTTGCCGCTGTCCACGGCGGACACGTAGCGGGGCTTCAGCGGGGTGAGCGCGTCGATGTCCACCCAGTTGTAGACGTGGCCGCGCCACTTCTCCATGCGCTCGATCGCGCCGACGGCGGCGTCCAGCCGCGCGCGGGCCTCGCCCGCGCCGATGAAGCCCAGCCGCGACGCGGACAGGCAGCTGAGCAGGTAGAGCGCGATGTTGGTGGGCGACGTGCGCCGCGCCGCGCCCGCGGGCGGGTCCAGCTGCACGTTGTCCGGCGGGATCGTCCCGCCCTCCAGGGGTACGGTCGCCTCGAAGAAGCGCCAGGTGTCCGCGGCGATCTCGACAAACAGGCGTCGGTCGTCCGCGCGGAGGGGCTCGGCCCGGCCCACGGGCTCGTCCTCCATGTCGCCGATCCAGCCCGGACCGATCCAGAACAGCGCCATCAGCGCGAGCGCCGCCGGGCCCCAGCCCGGCGCGAGCAGCCCGGGCAGCAGCCAAAGCGCCGCCATGCGCCCGGGCAGCGCGATCTCCCGGCCCCTGCCGCGCCCATCCTCGGCGTCGGCGGCGGTGACCCACTGTAAAAGATGCCTGCCGGAGACGTACACGCGCCAGAGCGTGCGGCCCGCGGCGTCCAGCGAGCACCACGCCAGCGCCGGAAGGATCGACAGGCGCGCGGTGGCCCTGCGCCAGAGGCGGCCCCGCGCGCCGGGGTTCATAAGCGGCTCCAGGTAGTTTGCAAGCAGCGCCGCCAGCAGCGCCCCGCCGTTGCCCAGCGCCACGGCGGCGATCAGCAGCCCCAGCAGCGCCGGCGCGTGCAGCGAGCGCAAGAGGTTGTCCAGCATGCGAAAGCGGTCCGCAGGCGTCAGCCTCGCCGTCTTCATCAGCGGCAGCAGCTGCCAGTCGCCGCGCGTCCAGCGGTGCAGCCGCCGCAGGAACGCCGAGAGCGTGGTCGGATAGCCGTCGTAGAACGCCACGTCGCCTGCGAAGCCCGCCCCGGCCAGCGCGCCCTCGATCAGGTCGTGGCTCAGCACGCGGCCCTCCGGCAGCGCCCCGTCCAGGCGGCGGTGGAAGGCGGCCACGTCGTAGATGCCCTTGCCGGCGTAGATGCCGCGGCCCGTCATGTCCTGCCAGAGGTTCGACACCGAGACGGGATAGGCGTTCAGGCCGCCCGGGCCGCAGAACAGGCGCACAAAATCGTTCACGCAGGCCGAGGGCAGCGGCTCCATGCGCGGCTGCAGCACGGCGAAGCCGCGGCCCCGGCCGGGGCGGTTCAGCGGGTGGGCCATCGCGCCGATCAGCCGCCGCGCCTCGCCGGGCAATAGCCGCGTGTCCGCGTCCAGCGTCAGCACGTAGCGAAACCGCCCGCGCAGGCGCGCGCAGGCCGTCCCCTCCGCCGAGAAGGCCGACTCCGCGCCCGCCTCGCCCAGCAGCAGCCGGTTCAGGTCCATCAGCGCGCCGCGCTTGCGGTCCCGGCCCATCCAGAGGCCGTCCGCCGCCAGCGGCGTCCGCGGCCGGTGCAGGTAGGCGTACTTCTCCCGCCCCGCCCGCGCGTTCATTTTCGCAACACCCGCCCGCGCGCGCGCGAGGATCGCCGCGTCCCCGGGCATGTCGCGCCGAGGCGCGTCCGCGAAGTCGCCCAGCAGCAGGTATTCGATGTTTTCATCGCGCTCCAGGCACCCGAGCGCCTCCAGCCGGGACAGCATTTCGTCCACCCTCGCCGCGCCCGAGAGCAGCACCGGCATCACGATCAGCGTGCGCAGCTCGTCCGGCACCTTCTCCATCTCCAGCTTCAACAGCCGCGCCGGGGGAAAGAATTTCGGGTAGAACCGGCCGATCAGCGTCCCCGCGCCCGCCCAGCCGAGCAGCGCGCAGGGCAGAGCGAGCCACACGCGGCCCGCCAGATACGCGAGCCCCGCCGTAAGGATCGCGGCGAGGCCGATGTGCGCGCCCATCACGCTGCGGGCCGTCGGATCGGGCACGACGCGCCGAAGCCGGACGTTTCCCCGCTTCATCCGCGAGAGCAGCGCGCGCCGCCCCTCGTCCTCGCACAGCCACCAGCAGACGTTCGCCCGGAGGCCCTCGCCCTGCCGCGCGGCGTCCACGGCCTGCCGCGCCACGACGGAAGCGCCTTGTCCGCCCGCGAGAGCGCCTCGAAGCCGCGCTGCCAGTTCAGGCCGTCCAGCGCGCGAAGCGACGAAAGCAAATTTTGAAGCCGGAGCGCGTCGCGCGCGCGGGCCGCCTGCGCCTGGGGGATCACGCCCTCCGGGGACAGGCCGCGCCGCGCGAGAGCGTCCTCCAGACGCGCCCGCGCTTCGGGCAGGCCGTCCTCCATTGCCCGCTTGGCGGCGTATTCGACGAAGGCCGCGTCGTCCTCGACGCGCCCGCGCCCCCTCTGCGCCCAGCGCGCGGCGCGCGCGCAGGCCCT
>CACYET010000155.1 GCA_902773515.1 uncultured Eubacteriales bacterium
CGCACGGGTGGTTCTTGTCGCGCTGCACCACGGAATTCACGCGGTCCAGCAGCACGTCGCGCCACTCGGGTCGGTTGCCGGGCAGCAGGCCGTCGATGTCGATCAGGCCGCGCATGTACCTCTCCCAGATGCCGTGGGTCTCCATGTTGTTCTCGTCGATCACGTACAGCCCCAGCTCGTCGCACAGCGCGTAGAGGGCGCTGTCGTTCGGGTAGTGGCTGGTGCGCACGGCGTTGATGTTGTTGCGCTTCATGGTGATCAAATCCCGCCGCAGCGTCTCATACGGCACGGCGCGGCCCGTCTCGGCGCAGTAGTCGTGGCGGTTCGTGCCCTTGAACACGATGCGCACGCCGTTGAGCTTCATCAGGCCGTCCGCGATCTCAAACCTCCGGAAGCCCACGCGCTGCGGCACGACCTCGGCCACATGGCCCTCGCCGTCCATGACCTCGATCAGCAGCGTGTACAGGTTCGGCTGCTCGCTGCTCCACAGCTTCGGCGCGTCCACCGGCATCTCCAGGCGCGCGCTGTCGCCGTCGCCCGCGGCCTCGGCCGAGGCGACCTCACGCCCGCCGTCCGTCAGGCTCGCCCGGAGCCGCCAGGAACCTTCCGCCCCGATCTTCGCCTCGGCGATCAGCGTCGCGCTCTTCAAGTCGTCTGCCAGCGGCGCGGTGACGCGCAGATCGTCCACGTGCACCCGCGGCTTCGCGTACAGGAACACCTCCCGGTACAGGCCGGAGAAGCGCATGAAGTCCTGGTCCTCCAGCCAGCTGCCCGCGCTCCAGCGGTAGACGCGGCAGGCCAGCTTGTTCTCGCCCTCGACGAGCCAGTCCGTCAGCTCAAAGTCGCTCGGCGTGAAGGAATCGGCGGCAAACCCCACGTAGTGCCCGTTCAGCCACACCGCCACGCAGCTCTCCGCGCCCTGGAACGACACGAACACCCGCTTGCCCGCGAAGGCCTCCGGCACGAAAAAGTGCCGGACGTAGCAGGCCACCGGATTGAAACGCTCGGGGATCTCGCCGATCTCAACATCCTCGTAGCCGTCCCACGGATACTGCACGTTGCAGTACTGCGGCACGCCCCAGCCCTCCATCTGGATGTGCGCGGGCACGGGAATGTCCGCCCACGCGCGGCAGTCGTAGTCCGTTTTCTCGAAGCCGGGGATCACCTGCGCCGGGTTCAGCGCGTGGTAAAACTTCCACAGCCCGTTCAGGGAATGCCGCAGGCTGCTCTGGCCCGCCGCGAGCTCGTCCATGCCCGCGTAGAACGCGTGGTCGGAGTGCGCCGGCGCCCGGTTCTCGGCGAAGTAGCCGGGGTTTTTCAGGTTGGCGTAGTCAAAGCTCATATTTCAAAAATGGCCGTCCACGCGGGACGGCCTTTCCTCCTTGATTGATGGAAAACGATATTCTGACGTCTTACTTCACCGAGCCCGCAATGGCCTCCGTAAAGCTCTTCTGCAGGAAGAAGAATATGATGACCGTGGGCAGCGTGCAGATCGTCACACCCGCCATCACGACGCCGTAGTCGATCACGTAGCCGCCCATCAGGTTGGACACCAGCATGGGCATCGTGATCGCCTCGTTGCTCTTCATGATGACGCGGGGCCACAGGTAGGCGTTCCACGTGTTCATGAAGGTGATGGTCGCCGCCGCGGCGTAGGTGGGCCGCATCGTTGGGATGAACATCCGCACGAAGATCTGCGCCTCGTTCAGGCCGTCGATGCGCGCCGCCTCGATGATCTCCTTGGGGAACGCGCGGGCATTGCTGCGGAACAGCATGATCAGGAACGGCGTGGAGATGCTGGGCAGCACGAAGCCCATGGCCTTGTTCATCAGGCCCATGCCGGAGAACATCTGGAACATGGGCACCAGGATGGCCACGAACGGCACCATCATGGACAGCATCAGTATGCCCATCACGCGGTCCTTCCACTTGTCGTGGTAGATCTCAAAGCCGTAGCCCGCGATGGAGCACACCGTCAGCGACAGCACCAGCACCAGCAGCGTATTGACGGTGGAGTTTTTGAACGCCGTCAGCACCGCCGCCTGGTCCATCAGGTTGCGGATGTTGGTCAGCAGGTCGCCGTGGGGGATCATGCTGCCGCCCAGGATCTGCTGGGTGTTGTTGAAGGCGGAGACGAACGCCCAGTACAGCGGGAACACCGAGATCAGGGACGCGATGATCAAAAACAGGTAGATCAGCGCCCACTTCAGGTTTTTCCGGAACGCGCCGCTCATCGCTTGTCACCTACCTTCATCTGGATTCCCGAGAGCACCGCGACGAACAGCAGAATCACGAACGACATCGCCGCCGCGTAGCCGAAGTTCGGGCTGGTCACAAAGGTCGTGTTGTAGATGTAGTGCGACATGGTGATCGACATGTTCGCCGGGCCGCCGTTGGTCAGGTTGACGGATTCGTCATACAGCTGCAGCGTGCCGTTGGTGGACATGATGGCCGTCACCAATATGATGGGCTTGAGCAGCGGCATCGTGATCTTCGTCAGCTGCGTCCAGGCGCCCGCGCCGTCGATGCGCGCGGCCTCGTAGATCGAGTAGTCGATCGACTGCATGCTCGACAGGTAGAACACCATGTTGTAGCCCGTCCAGCGCCAGATCAGCGCGATGATGATGACGGCCTTCGCGCCGATGGGGTCGTTCAGCCAGTTCACGGGCTCCTTGAGGATGTGCATGCTCACCAGCACGGCGTTCACCATGCCGTCGTAGGAGAACATCGTGCGGAAGATGATGGAGTAGGACACCAGCGCCGTCGCGCAGGGCAGGAAAATGCAGGTGCGGAAGATGCCCTTGAACTTCAAATCCTTCATGTTCAGAAGGGACGCGAAGATCAGCGCCAGCACCAGCATGATCGGCACCTGGATGATCAGGTAGGTGAACGTGTTGATCAACGACTGCACGAACACCTTGTCCTGCAGCATGCGCTCGTAGTTGCGCCACAGCGGCTCGGAGAACTGGAGCGCCGTGGGCTTGCCGCGCTGCAGCGACACGATGAAGGCCCGCACCATCGGATAGAAGCTCATCCATACGATCAGGATCGTGGCCGGCAGCAGGAATATCCAGCCGGTCAGGTTTTGCTTCTTTTGCAGCGTCAGCTGCCGCCGAGGCCGGGCGTTTGCGTTATTCGTCATGGTAATCCCCCCACTGTGGAATGCCCGCCTGCGCGTTCCGGCGGAACCCGATGGCAGTCATTCGCAAATCAAAAACCCCTAGGGCAAACTGCCGTTTCGGCGAACCGAAACGGCAGCTGTCTGCGTGTTGGAATGGGATCAGAAGCCCATCGCGAAGTTCACGGTATCCTCGGCAGTAGCCAGCTCGGCGTCGATGTCGCCGCCGTTCATGGCGTTGGTCACGGCGGTGGAAACCGCGTTGCGGGCGTCATAGTAGTAGGCGCCGGTGATGTTGGAGGGCACCTGCTCGCCGAACTCCAGGATGGTGGCGAAGATCGGGGTGCCGTTGAAGAACTCGCTGGGCGCGCTGTAGGCCTCGCCCTCCTTGGCGGGAGAGAAGGTCGCGATGGCGGAGGTGGTGGGCAGGATCGCGTTGTAGAACTCCACGTTGCGATACATCTGCATGAAGTCCACGGCCAGGTCCACGTCGGTGCCCTGGGTGATGGCCCAGGAGGAGCCGCCGTTGTTGGAGTAGTTGGTCGCGCCCTCGGCGTTGGCCAGCTTGGGCATGTTGGTGATGTCCCACTTGCCGGCCTGGTCGTCCAGGCTCAGGATGGTGGCCAGGATCCAGCAGCCGTTGAAGGTGCCCACGACGGAGCCGTTGGACAGGGTGCCGATGTACTCATCCCAGCTGTTGACCTCGACGAACACGCCCGCCTCGACCATGGCCATGTAGTCGGCCACGACTTCCTTCAGGGGCTCGTTGTCCTTCAGGTTCACGGAGCCGTCCTCGTTGAACATGGAGGCGCCGCAGCTCTGCAGCATGATCATGATGGCGTCCACGGAACCGGCCTGGCCGGAGAACATGGGATAGCCGGTCTTCTCCTTCACGTCCTTGCCGATCTCGATCAGGCGATCCCAGGTGATGTCCTTGAGGTCGTCGATGGTGTAGCCCGCCTGCTCCAGGTAGTCGGTGCGATACGCGCCCACGACGGTGCCGGCGTCGAACGGGATGCCGTAGTGGCGGCCGTCGATGATGGAGTAGGCCTGCTTGGCGGGGCCAAAGCCCTCGAAGTCATACAGGTCGGTCAGGTCGGTGTAGACCTCGGGATAGTTGGTGACCATCTTCTGGAAGCTGTTGTCCTGGCAGAGCATGATGTCCGGCAGGGTGCTCAGGTCGCCTGCGGTGGCGGCGGTGGCCACGTTCTGCTCGATGTCGTCGGACAGGACCTCCTGCACCTCGATCTCAACGTCGGGATGGTCCACATGGTACATGTCAGCGGCGATGTTCATCGCGGCGATGTTGAACTTGGGGTCCCAGGTCCAGATGACGATCTTGCCGTCTTCCTCAGCCAGCGCCAGCGGCGTGAGAGAAAGAACCAGCGTCAGAACCAGCAGCACAGACAGGATCTTTTTCATGGGTTTTGCCTCCTTGAATATTATCCGGGATCCGTCCCGCCGAACCCGGCCAGACCGACCCGAAGATTACACACTAATGGTACCATATTCGTGAAATTGTGTGTTCTCATTTTCATTCCAGAAGTGCGCATTTTCGCTCCTGTTTTTTATTCTTCATCCCATTTCAGAACATAATTTGGTAACGCGAAGCCAAAATTCTGCACACAAAAAATAAAAAAATCAGGTTCATTCCGTGAATTTGTAGAATTATTCGCAGAAAATGTTGCCTATGCATGCGCATTTTTGCGCCACTCCTCCGGCGCCATGCCCACATAGCGGCGGAAGTTCCGGTTGAAGGTGGCGATGGAGGAAAAGCCGGTCATGCCGGCGATGGTCAGCACGGTGTCGTCCGTGAGCAGCAAAAGGCTCACCGCTTCCCTGATGCGGTAGCGGTTCACGTATTCCAGC
>CACYET010000156.1:0-4243 GCA_902773515.1 uncultured Eubacteriales bacterium
CGTGGTCTTTGAGCGCGCGGCCGACGCGGCTGAAGAAGCCGTTTCCGCCGAATAACGCGCGTCTGCGCGCTGCGCTCAGGCGGACAAGGACGCCGGTATACGGTGCATCCCCAGGGACGGATGCGCCGGCCGGCAAACAGCAGAAGACGGCGACAACCGCTGGAGGCAAGTACAGATGATCAAAAAACTGGTCAGGCAGATGCTGACCGCGCAGATACTGTCCGCGCTGACGGTGTCGCTGTGCCTTTTGATCGACAACATCATGATCGGGCGCTTTCTGGGCGAGCGCGCGCTGACCGCCTACGGGCTCGCCAACCCGATGCTGCTGGTCATCGGCGCCGTGGGCAGCATGCTCTGCGCCGGCGCGCAGGTGGCGTGCAGCAAGTCACTGGGCCGCGGCGACCGGGAAGAAACCGACGTCGGTTTTTCTTCCACCGTCGCCGGCGGCCTGCTGTTCTCGGGTGCGTTCATGGTGCTGGCGCTGTTGCTGCGCACGCCCATCGCGCGGATGCTGGGCGCGGACGACCCCGCGCTTCTGGACGACACCAGCCGCTACATCGCGGGCTTCAGCATCGATGCGCCGGCCTCCGTCGGCGCGCTGATGCTGGTGCCTTTTTTGCAGCTGGCCGGGCGGGAATTCGCGCCGGTCTATCCGATCTTCGATGGGGAGTATGATTCCGGCGACGACTGGTTCAAGGGTCAGACGCTGAAGATGTAGGACTGGGACGGGCAGACGGCCACCTTCCCGGACGCGGATTCGTGGCAGGGAGAGGTGGAACTGAAGGTCGCGGATTCGTATTGGTGATGGTTGATCGCGGAGGGAAACACCTGAAATGAAAAGCAAGCTGCTCAGAAGACACATACTCAGCATACTGGTGTTTGGCCTGGTATTGATTATCGCGTTCGGCGTGATCGTGAACGTATTGGTCGCCAGGATACTGATCGGGGACTTCGAGTCCACGGGGCTCGGAGCGGCGCGGATCGTGGCAGATGCGATCGACGCGGAGGTGATCCCGGTTTATCTTGAAACGAAGGAAACGGATGCCTTTTACGACGCGGTCGCGGACGTACTGGATTTGTTTTGCGAGGACTTGGGCTTTGTCTATGCCTATATCGCCGTGCCGGAGGAGGAGGGCCTTCGCGGCATCTGCTATTCCGATGCTTCGGCCGAGGACGCCCTGGGGAAGCTGGACGCTTACCTGCCGGGGGAGAAGGAGTGGGCGCAGCGGATCATGGCCGGCGATACCGACGGCGGCACCATCAAATTCAAAGACGCCGTCTACGGCGACGTCATCTCCGCCGCGGCGCCCATATCCGACGCGGACGGAAAGGCAGTGGCGCTGGTCTACATGGAATATGCGTACGGCCAGGTCCTTCGCAAGGTCAGGGCCCAGGTCGTGACCATACAGGCGGCGCTCGCCGCGATCATGATACTGGCGCTGCTGCTCTACGCCCGCTATACGCACAGGCAGTTCATCCTTCCGATCGAGACGCTGAACCGCGAGGCGAACAGCATCCTCGAGCACATGGAGTCGCGGGAGCCTTACAAATCGAGCATCCACACCGGCGATGAGATCGAGGCGCTGTCCAAATCGTTTGAGAACATGAGCCGCGACATGATCGACTACATCGACCAGAACGCCCGCATGTCCGCGGATAAGCAGCGGCTGATCACCGAGCTGGACATGGCGGCCTCCATACAGGCCAGCCAGCTGCCCGGCGTGTTCCCGCCGTTGACGGACAGGCGCGAGTTTGACATCTTCGCGTCGATGAAGCCGGCGCGGATGGTCGGCGGCGACTTCTACGATTTCTTCATGGTGGACGACGACCACATCGCGCTGGTGATCGCGGACGTGTCCGACAAGGGAATCCCGGCCTGTATGTTCATGATGATGGCGAAGGCGCTGCTCAAGATCCAGCTGCAGGCGGGCAAGCGCCCGGCGGAGGCGATGGCGGGCGTGAACACGCAGCTGATGGAGAACAATGAGAACAAACAGTTCGTCACGATCTGGGCCGCGGTGCTGGAGCTGTCCACCGGCCGCGGCGTCGAGGCCAACGCGGGCCACGAGCATCCGGCGCTCTGCCGCGCGGGCGGTCGGTACGAGTTGGTGGAATACAGGCATTCGCTGCCGCTGGCGGTGATGCGCAACCCGCGGTTCAGGGACTTTGAGTTCAGGCTCTTCCCGGGCGACAGCCTGTTCGTGTACACCGACGGCGTGACCGAGGCTTCCAATGCCGACGGCGAGCTGTTCAGGACGAGCCGCATGCTTGACGCGCTGGACCGCGAACCGGACGCGGCCCCGGAGGCGGTCATCGCGAACGTCCACGACGGGATCGCGGCGTTTGTCGGCGACGCGGACCAGTTTGACGACATCACCATGCTGTGCCTGCGCTACAACGGGCCACAGAAGGAATAAGCAGGAGGTAAGGAACAGATGGGATACTTTGCGAAGGAGAATGTCAACAAGGGGCGGCAGCCGGAGATCGACTGCCTGAAGGCGTTTTGCATCGTGTGCATGATATTGCTGCACACCTACGAGGATCTGGCGACGGAGCCGGCGGGCGCGCTGTACGCGTTCCTCGACTTGATCTGCATGGGCATCGGCATGCGCTATTCCCGCAACCAAACGCCGAAGAACTACGCGCTGCGGGGCTTTGAGATCCTCACGGTGGGCCAGCTTCTGAACCTGGCGCGTAACGCGCTGCCGAACCTGATCGCCTGGTGGATCAAGGGCGAGCAGTTCTTCATCGCCAATTCGCTGCTGGTCATCCAGGCGGACATACTCTCCTTCGCGGGCATCGCGTTCATGCTGCTGGCGCTGCTGAAGCAGCTGCGCGTGCCGGACGCGGCGATCCTGCTGCTCGGCCTGGCGATGAACCTGATCGGGCTTCCGCTGTACAACGCCATGAAATCCCCGTCCAACTTCCTGCTGAGCCAGCTGCTGGGCTATTTCGTGCTGACCGACGCGGAGTCGTACTTCCCGCTGTGCGCCTACTTCTTCTTCGTGGCGTTCGGCTATTTCATCGGAGGGATGTATCCCCGGATCGCGGACAAGAAGGGGCTCTCCACGCGGGTGCTGCTCATCGGCCTGCCCGTCTGCGCGGCCTACTACGCGCTGCGCATGAACGGCCTGATTCCCTTCCTGCCGGAGTTCGGCTCCGACATCGCGCTGGCGGCGTTCTACAAGCTGACCGATCTGGCCGGCGGCAAGCTGCCCGGGTTCGTGGCGCACCTCTCGAGGAACATCAACCAGTACTACTGCGTCAGCTACCTGTTCATCCTGCCGGTGCAGACGATCCTGATCGCCGCGCGGGGCAGCCTGATGCCGGGGCTGCTGCTGCCCACGCTGTACGGCTTCTTCGTGCTGGCGGCCTGCCGGTTCGTGATCGACTGGAACGACAAGCACCTGCACTTCGGCATCGTGAAGCTCAAAAACCCGAAGCGCGCCGCCGCGTTTATCGCGATCTGGGTCGCCACCGTCGCGGTCGTCGCCTATGCCTATCCCAGGATCGAGGTCTTCGCGACCTCATGGAACAACTATCTTCTGCCGTAAACGAAAACAATACGCGAATATGAGAGGAGAAAGACCATGCTGATCAACAAGAACATCGAATCGGAACGCAGGCTGACCCTGGCCATCTCGGGCAGCATCGACACGAACTCCGCGCCCCAGCTGCGCGAGGCGGTGGCCGCCGTGCCCGCCGACACGGAGCGCTTGACGCTGGATTTCAGGGATGTGTACGTCATCACCTCCGCGGGCCTTCGCGAGCTGCTGGTCTGCGCCCAGCGCTTCCCGGAGGAGCGCCTGCGGCTGATCAACGTGAGCCCCGACGTGATGGAGGTGTTCTCGATCACCGGCTTTGACGACATACTGAACGTCGAGGCGGCGGAGGAGGACCTTTCGACCTACGTCCACATGTCCTTCAAGGAGCTGCTGGCGCGCCACGTCAGGCAGTCGGGCGACAAGGTGGTGCTGAAAAACGAGCGCGAGGCCTACACCTGGGCGGACATCGACCGGGCGTCCCAGATCATCGCGGGCGACCTGGCCCTGCTGGGCGTGGGGAAGGGCGCGCACGTGGGCATCTGCGCGGCCAACTCCATCAACTGGGTGCTGACCTTCTACGCGGTGCAGAAGCTGGGCGCCATCGCCATGCTGATGAACCCCTCGCAGAGCGCGGAGGAGATCGGCAAGGTCTGCGCCATCGGCGACGTCACCACCTTCTGCTACGGCGAGATCGCCGC
>CACYET010000156.1:4253-9229 GCA_902773515.1 uncultured Eubacteriales bacterium
CGCTTCGACGAATACGAGGCGCTGGAGGGCCGCTTTGAGAACGAGGTGAACCCGGACGCGCCCAGCGTGGTGATCTTCACGTCCGGCTCCACCGGCAAGCCGAAGGGCGTGATCCTGTCGTCCTACAACCTCTTGAACGCCGCGGCGGTGCAGGTGAAGCTGCAGCGGCTGACGGACGCGGACAAGAACCTGTTGATCGTGCCGCTGTTCCACATACTGGGGCTGGTGGTGTGCTTCCTGCCCTGCGCCATGACCGACGCGGTGCTGTTCGTGCCGGACGACATCCGCACCAACACGCTGATCCGCGTGATGAACAGCGAACACTGCACGCTGCTGCACTCCGTGCCGACGATGATCATCGCGCTCTTGAACAACAAGGACTTCAGCGCCGACGCGTTTGCGTGCCTGCGCTGCACGTACCTGGCGGGCGCGGCGGCCACGGAGGCCCAGCTGCGCATGTTCAAGGAGAAGCTGCCGGGCAACCACTTCATGATCGCCTACGGCCTGAGCGAAATGGCCCCGGTCAGCGTGACGCTGTACGAGGACACGGACGCGCACATTCTGCGCACCGTGGGCAAGCAGGTGGAGAACATCAGCATCAGGATCCTGGATCGCGCCACCGGCAAGGAGTGTCCCACGGGCGAGCCGGGCGAGATCCTGGTGCAGGGCTTCAACCTGATGACCGGCTACTACAAGGTGCCGCTGCAGGACCAGGCCATCGACGAGGAGGGCTGGCTGCACACCGGCGACATGGGCTATCTGGACGCGGACGGCTACCTGACGCTGTCCGGCCGCTACAAGGAGCTGATCATCCGCGGCGGCGAGAACATCATGCCCTCCGAGGTGGAGTCAGCTATCTCCGAGCTGGACATCATCGAGAGCGTGAAGGTGATCGGCGTGCCCAGCGACTTCTTCGGCGAGGAGGTCGGCGCGTGCGTGAAGCTGAAGGCCGGCGCGACCTTCGACGAGGCGGCGGTGAAGGCGGAGCTATTGAAGCGCCTGGCCAAGTACAAGGTGCCCTCGCACTTCGTCGTGTACGATGAATTCCCGATGCTGGGCAGCGGCAAGATCGACGGCGTGGCGCTGAAGGCGGACGCGCTGAAGCGGATCTCCGAACGCGCCAAGAAAGGTTGACGGACCCCGGGACCCGCCGCGCGACGGCCGTTCGCGGGGCGGGTCAGAACGGCCTGGCGAGGACGCCGGCCGCGTCCCCGACCTTGCCCCCGGCGAGCAGACGGGCCTTCATGTTGCGGCGCAGGGTGGTGTCCTCGGGGAGGTCTTCGGGCTGAACGGCGGCCTTTTGCGGGCCGGTCAGCCCGAACACCCATTGCAGCGCGCCGTCGGCCTCCGGGTTTGTCTCCGTCAGGTCGAACGCGGCCTGAAACTTCAATATCCGGGCGTCCGGCGGCAGCAGGTCCCTCAGCACCGGGGACAGCAGCCACGAGTCGCAGCGCATCGGCGCGTCCGCCCATTCCGAAAACCTGTCCCGCATGAACGCCCTCGCCCGCGCGACGGAGGCGTTCAGTTTTTTTGGCAGGAGGCTCGCGTCCGAGGGGATGTGCAGCCCGATCGAAGGCGCGCCGTCGCCGCCGCGCAACAGCTCGTACTCCAGCTCGCCCAGCCGGAACAGCCGGGCGTCCCGCTGGCGGACGGTCCAGAAGCCCCGGTCAAAGCCGTAGACGCCGCAGGCGGCAAAGTGTTCGCGCACGAAGCGGGCGTAGGCCTTCATGGTGTCGATCCAGACCTCCTCTCCGATGCCCTTCCACGGGCCGCTCTGCCGGTTCTCGACGGCCCGGAGCAGCTGTTCGGCGAGCACGTCCGCGCCGCGCAGATCCTCCGGCAGCGGGGCCGCTTCGCCGTCCAGCTCACCCAGCGCCCAGTCGCGCGCCACGGCGGCGAACGGCGCGGGCATGTCGATCTGCCCGAGCAGCCGCTCCATCGCCTCCTGGAGGAGCGTGCGCCGGGTCCACTCGGCGTGGGGCCGGGCGCACGGCGCGTTTTTAATTGCCTCGTCGCGCTCCAGGTCGGCCTTCGCCTGCGCGGGCGTCATGCGCCAGCAGGTCTCCGGCGCGCCGACGAGCCCCAGCGCGTCGATCTTCGCCTGCTTCTGGCGCACCGCGGCGGCAAAGGCCTCCCAGCTGTCTGCCTCCGGCCCGTTCAGCCGAAGCCCCACCGCCGTCATGCGCGGGAACAGCATGTATGCCGCCCGCGCGGTGTTGGTGACGCGCTCGGTCCACAGCGGGCATTCCGCGCCCAGCAGCCCGTCCTCGAGGCCCTGCGCGTACGCGGGGATCAGCGGGTGTTTCCAGACGTGGTAGACGTCCGTCTCGCCGTAGGCGTAGTCGAAGTAGTAGTTCTCAGTGTCCGAGACGATCACGCGGCCCCCGGCCTCCAGGAATGCGCGCGTCAGTTCCGGGTTTCCCATCCACTGCTGCACGATGAAGTGCTTGGGCAGGAGCCCGCCCGCCAGCACGTCGTTCCAGACGATAGTCTCGCGGCCCCTTTCGGCGAGGTACGCGCCGATTTTGAGCACCAGCCAGCGCTGCAGGGCGTCCTCGCTGTCCAGGCCCTCGGCGCGCATGCGCGCCTGGCAGTCCGGGCAGCGCCGCCAGTGCAGCTTCGGGGCCTCGTCGCCGCCGATGTGCACCATCGGGAACGGGAACAGCGCCACGACTTCGTCCAGCACGTCCTCGAGGAAGCGCAGGGCGTCGTCCCGGCCTGCGCAGGCGAGGTCCGGGAAGATGCCGCCGCCGTTGCGCACGGCGTGGGTATAGCGGGCCTCGACGTCCCGGGGCGTCCAGTCGGGCCACGTGGTCCGGCGGCAGCCCAGCTGCGGATAGGCCGCCAGCATGGCGCAGGCGTGGCCGGGGATCTCGATCTCGGGGATGATCTCGACGCCCCGCTCGCGGGCGTAGGCAACCAGGCTGCGAATCTCGTCCTGCGTGTAGAAGCCGCAGTTGTTCTCGGTTGGGGAGACGTCGCCGAAGAAGGACGGCCCACGGTTCGCGCCGACTTCGGTCAGCCGCGGGTACTTTTTGATCTCGATGCGCCAGCCTTGGTCGTCCGTCAGGTGCCAGTGCATGCGGTTCATGCCGCAGATGGCCGCGGCGTCGAGCATCTTTTTGATGTCGGCCACGGGCATGGTGTGCCGGCAGACGTCCAGCATGAAGCCCCGGTGGGAAAAGCGTCGCGCGTTCATATTCCATCGCTCCCTTCCGCGGACAGTATACCACGGCCCTGGCCTGCTGCGCAATCACGGAAATGTGGCAGGGTGACATCATTTTCTTTGCAGGGAGGCGACCTCATCCGGCGCTGCGCGCCACCTTCCCCAAGGGGGAAGGCAACCAGCAACGCTGCCAAAAGCCTTCCCCTCTGGGGGCGTAGCTTAGCGCCGACTGGGCGCGTCAGGTGGCCCGCGAAGTGGGTCGGATGAGGTCGCTTCGTTTTTCGGAGAGTAAATGACGCTGCCTTGATCGCGCGGCAAATTGCGGTGGACTTCTGGGACCAAGTATGTTAAGATAGGGGCACGATGGAGGGGAGGCGACGGGATGGAGCGGATCGAGGACATGCGCTGCACGCACAACGTCCAGAGGGTGATCTCCGTGCAGACGCGGATCATCCAGGCGCTTTTATACCTCGCGGTGGCGGTATTCACGGTGATCGGGGCCTTCGGCGGGCTCTACTGGGGCGTGCTGGCCGTGGCGACGCTGGTGTTCGCGTGGTACTACATGGGCATCGCGCGCACGTCCTTCGTCTACCAGCTGGCGGGGACGAAGCTGCGGGTGCAGCGCGTCTCGGGCTTCGTGTCGCGGCCGAGGACGGAGGAGTTTGCCCAGTTCGACCTGGGGACGATCAGGATCATGGCGCTGGAGGGCTCGCCGCTGCTGGAGGGCGAGGAGGAAGCCACGCGGTCGCTCACGCCGAAGCGCATTACCTACGACCTGACCTCCCACGACCCCAACCGGGACGTCTGGGTGATGTTCCTGGACGGCAGCGGCGCGGACGCCGGGCGGCGGGTGAAGGCCTATGTCGAGCTGTCGCCGGAGATGCTGCGCTGCGTGCGCCGCGCCGCGCCCGGGCGCGTCAGGGAGGACGGCCATGGAGCATACTGACATCTTTGACGCCGCGCGCACCGGCGTCGGCGATCCCAACAGCCACCGGCGCGACTACGAGCTGGGCGCGCAGCCGCTGGTGGGGCTGCTGGATCGGCCGTGGTATCCGCCGTACGTGCTGGACAGCCCCCACACCCACAACTGCATGGAGATCGGCGTGTGCCTGTACGGCACGGGCCGGCTGGGCATCGGCGGCAGGACCTGGGCCTTCCGCGAGGGCTCGGTGGCCGTCGTGCCCCGGGACGTGGACCACGTGCAGAACAACGAGGGCACGCCCCTGAACCACTGGCAGTACGTGCTGGTGAACGAGGCGGCGTTCCTGGAGGAGACGCCGGCCAGGCTGCGCGGCGGCGCGCGCGACGCGCTGGGGGGCATGCCGGGCGGGCTGTTTGTGGAATCCGGCCCCGTCGCGGACGAGATCCGCTCCGTCGTGTCGCACATGTTCAAGCGCTATCAGGCCTGCCGGTCGCTGGCGGATATGACGCTGGACGGGCTGCTGCGCGTGCTGATGGCGCGCGTGCTGGCCCTGCGCTCCGACCTGGGGGAGGACATTCCCGCCTCCGCCGAGGCGCGGCGGGCCATCGAGCCGGCGCTGCAATTCGTGTCGCAGTGCTACGCGCAGGAGATCCGCATGGAGGACCTCGCCGCCCGCTGCGCGATGAGCGAGAGCTACTTCCGCAAGGTGTTCGCCGCCATCATGGGCATGGCCCCGCTGGAGTACCTGAACCGCTACCGCATCAACCGGTCGGTGCACCTGCTGGACACCACGAACGAAACCGTGCTGACCATCGCGGGCATGACGGGCTTCTCGTCCATCGCCACCTACAACCGCAACTTCCGGCGCTACGTGGGCAAATCCCCGGC
>CACYET010000157.1 GCA_902773515.1 uncultured Eubacteriales bacterium
ATCGCCAGGCTCGGGTTGTCGTTCAGCTCGGTGAAGTGGTGCTCCAGGCCGGCGTGGAACGCGATCATGCCCATCACCAGCGCCAGCCGTCGGTCGCCGCTGCGCAGCGCCCGGCGGGTGATCGCCACCCAGATCGCCGCGTACATCAGCGTCCCCGCCCAGCCGTTGCGCAGCAGCATCAGCAGGTACGAGCAGTCGATGAAGTTGCGCCCCTTCTGGGGAAACACCGAGAAGCCGTTGCCGATCTGCTCAAAGAACGTGCCGAAGGGCGTCAGGCCGTAGGCATGCCAGCCGTCCAGGCCCTGCTTCAGGCGCTCGGAGAGCAGTTCGTCCAGCCGCAGGCCGACGCCGCTGCCCCGCGCGTAGACCCAGACCAGGCCGAACACCGCCAGCGCGCCCAGCGGGAACGCCAGCGTCACCAGCCAGTCGACGACCTTCATGGGCCCCCTGACGCCGCGGCGCTCGAGCACCGCCTCCTCCAGCCAGTGCCACGCGATCATGGCCGACAGCAGGAAGCTGCAGATCTGGGCGTTGCGGCTCATCGTTATAAACAGCGACAGCGCCAGCGAAAGCAGGCTCACCAGCAGCATCGCCCCGTTCGGGGCCTTGCGCCAGGTCACCCACAAGAAAGCCGCCAGGAACAGCACGAGCGAGGAGAGGTCCGTGGGATAGACGGTGCCCCAGCTGCTGCGCAGGCCCTCGCGGTAGTACACGAGGTTGTCCACCGCCCCGGCCCAGGCCGCCAGCACCGTCACGGCCAGACCAACGCCAAGCGCCAGCAGGCAGACGCGCAATATCCTCCGATAGTCAATGCCCGCGAAGCCGAGCGTCAGTATGGCCATGAAGTAGAGGCTGCGGTCCCCGACGGCCCGGTGGCACAGGTACAAAACGGCGGCGATCGCCAGCCCGACCCAGGGCTCAAAGCGCTTCGGGCCCAGCAGCACCAGCCGCGCCAGCGCCGTCACGGCCATCGCGCGCAGCAGCGTCGCCTCGAACTCCAGCGGCCAGGGCGCGTAGAACGTGGTCCTGCCGCTGTAGGCAAACAGCAGGTAGACGCCCGTCAGAAAAAGGAACAGGGCCTCCAGCCCTGTCCTCGCCCGGCCAAGCGCCAGCGCCGCCCGTCTTTCCGTGTTTTCGCTTCGTTTCATGCGTCGGATATCTCCATGTCATGCCTGCGGCTTCGCGGCGCGCACGTGCTCGCGGTTGATCATGCCGCCGAACGCGGTCCTGAGCAGTATGCGCATATCCAGGCCGAAGGACCAGTTTTCGATGTACCAGATGTCGTGCTCGATGCGCTTGGGGATGCTGGTGTCGCCGCGGTAGCCGTTCACCTGCGCCCACCCCGTGATGCCCGGGCGCACCTGGTTCTTCACCATGTACAGCGGCACCGTCTCGCGGAACTGCTCCACGAAGTAGGGGATCTCCGGGCGCGGACCGACCAGGCTCATGTCGCCGCGCAGCACGTTCCACAGCTGCGGCAGCTCGTCCAGGCTGAACTTGCGCAGGAGCGTGCCGATCCAGGTACGGCGATCGTCGTCGTCGGTGGTCCAGGCGGTGTCCTGCGCGTCGTTTACGCGCATGCTGCGGAATTTCAGCATCGTAAAGTTCTTCTTGTTCAGGCCCACGCGCTCCTGCCTGAACAGCACCGGGCCGGGGCTCGACAGCTTGATCGCCGCCGCGATGAACGCCAGCAGCGGGCTGAGCGCGATGAGCGCCATGGCACTGGCGACGATGTCAAACGTGCGCTTGAGCAGCGCGTTGAACGGCTCGTCCAGCGGCGTGGTGCGCAGCTGGATCAGCTTGATGGAGCCGATGTTGTCGATGTTGGCGCGGGTGGGGATGAAGTCGTTGTAGAAGGGGACCACGCTGACCTTCGTGCCGCTCTTTTCGCACAGCTGGATGACCTGCACCGTCACGCCCAGCTCCTCCGGCTCCAGCGCCAGGATCACCTCGTCGATGCCGTCGCCATGCAGCTGCGCCTCCAGCCATTGGGCCCAGTCGTCGCCCTTCGGGGGGATGATGCCGGCCAGGTGCACGCCCAGCGACTTGTCCTCCGCCACGGTCTCGGCGTAGCGCCTGGCGAGGTGTCCCCCGCCCACGACCAGGTTGTGCTTCAGGTTGTAGCCCTTGGCGCGGATGTAGCGCAGCGTATAGCGCATCGCCAGGCGCTTGCCCACCATCGCGGCCACGACCGTGACATAGTACACGCCCAGCACGCCTCGGGAGAACTCCTGCAGCCGGAACAGGTACAAGAGCGCCGCCGCCGATACCAGCGCGATCAGGTTGCCCAGCACGATGCTGCGGATCTCCTGGCCCAGCTTCTTGATGCGTGTGAACCGATACACGCGCAGCTCGCCCAGTATGATCACCGTCCACACCGCGTACAGCGCGCCCGCCAGCCCCACGCCGTTGCCCAGATTCGCCAGCGAGGCCATGTTCGGGTTCTTCGTCACGACCCCCAGCCACAGCCACGAGGCAAACAGGTACGACAGGAACACCAACAGCGCGTCGGTGAACACGTTGAGCCTGTTCAGTTGTTTCTGATTGCGTCGAATCATAGTCCGTCATCCGTTGCGTGATGGATTCAAAGGAAAGGTCACGCTCTTTTCAGCTCTTCCAGGTAGACCTTCGCCGCGTCGAGCGTGTTGCCGACCATCCTTCTGTACCTGTCCCGCTCGCTGCGCGCTTCGGAGGAAGTCGCGCGCCCTTCGTTGTGCAGCACCTGGATCTCCGGCCGGTACGCCATCCTGTAACGGCGCTTCATGCACGCGTGCCAGAGCAGGTATTCCTCGTAATACAAAAACGTCTCCGGTTCAAAGGCCTTCTCCCGCTCCGCGACGAACCTGCGCGAAAACACCAGGCAGGCCCCCATCAGCGGCACGTCCCGCATCGGGGTGTTCCACTGGTCCATGCTGTCGCCCCGGGTTTGGATCCTCCTGAGCTCCCCGCGCCCGAACACGAGCCAGAACAGCGAGAAAAAGCGCTTCGCAAGGGCGTTCAGGCGAATGGTCCTGCGCACCGCCTTCTCATCCGGGGCGCTCAGCCCCAGCGGGCTCTGGTGGATGCCCAGCGTCGTCTGAAACACGTCCGGCCCGAGCACCTCAAACGGGCTCTCCGAATAGGCCCGCTCCACGCGCTCGACATAGTCCGCCGAGGGAAACGTCACGTCGTTGTTGCAGACGGTCACGAAATCGGCGTCGTACCTGTCCCGAACGTACCACCAGCCGATGTTGTTCCCCCGCGAGAAGCCGGCGTTCACATCGTTCAGGATCACCTCGACGCTCGGAACCGAGTTGTATTCCTCCTTCAGGGTTTTCCCCGTTCCGTTCGGGGAGGCGTTGTCCACCACGACGACGGCGCTGTCCGGGAAGGCCGCCGTCTGCTGAATCGAGCGGACGCAGGCCCGGGTCTCTTCGATGCTGTTGTAGTGCAGGACGACATAGGCCATCCTCACGTGAATCCGATCGCTCATCGCTTCCTCCCGCGCTGGCTTTCTCGTCTTCTCGCGCCCTTCTCACAGGTACATCTGCGCCCACGGCCACGTGCCGATCAGCAGGGCCGCCGCCGCGGAGTAGAGGACCGCCGCGTTGAACCTCTGCGGTGAGATCGTATTCTTGAGGAACGTGGGCCGGGCGACGAGGATCATCGCGAACACCGCGGGCAGCATGTACCGCTCCTGGCAGCCCATCACCGTGCCATAGCCGACAGGCGTAAAGGCGCAGTAGAGGCTGGTGACCACGATGCAGACCGTCCCGACGCCGACGATCAGCGCCAGCGATTTCAGCCATCCGGGCAGCGAGCGCTCCTCGAGCGCGCGGCTGTCGGCCGAGCCGAACCACGCGGCGACGGTCAGGGCGATGTAGATCCACGCCATCATCTCCGGGAATATAAACCCGCTGTTCGCCACATAGGCGAACGCCCGGACGCATCCGCCGACGCCGTTCATCATGCAGGTGAGGCTGAAATACTCCTCCAGAAGGAACCTCGCCAGCACCTTCATGTAGTACAGCGGATGGTGGAGGATGTTCGAGGCCTGCGCGGCCGCGTTGACGTCGCCGCCGCCTCGGGTGTCGGAATAGACGCCGCTGCCGGCGAAGAGCGGAACGACAAACGAGGCCAGCAGGACCAGCGGCACGGCCAGCACCGCTCCCCTGTAACACCAGGCCTCGCGCTTCGAGCGGAATTTGTCCGCCGGCAAAAACAGCGTGATCAGGGCGAGGGGGAAGTACACCTGCTTGACGAAGAGGCCGACCAGAAGGGACAGCAGCATCGCCGCCGCCTTCCCCGGCGTCATCCGGCTGCCCGGCGTCTGGTACACGCCCAGCCAGATGCACAGGCCCAGCATGACGAAGGCGACGCAGAACGGATCGTAGGCGTAGTTGCCCGCCAGGAACAGTATCGTCGGGTTCAGGCACAGGCACGAGACCAACAGCCGCCCGTATTTCAGCTGCCTGATGGCGATCAGAATCACGATCGCGTAGCACAGCAGGTTCGCCACCCGCCCGGCGACCACGGTTGCGGTGAACGGCAGGTTCAACAGCCGGGTCAGCCAGATCGCCCCGGCCGGGGCCAGATAGGCGAAAACCGTATTGCGCGGGATCGGCGCGTAGATGTTGTCGGTCGAGCCGGTCCACCGGTAGTCGATCGCGTCGAGGCGTTCGGCGCAGTACTTCGCGCCCTCGAGATTGATGGGGGCCGGGATGGAGCGACTGATCATGATCCGCTCGGGCTCCGTGCAGAAGCTCGTATTGCCGTAGCTGAGGGCGACCGCGCGCCCGTAGTGCGTCTCGTCGTCCCAGGAGATCAGCATGGTCGAGGGCTCCATGACCGCGAACATCAGCCCGAAGCACAGCGAGATAACGAGGAAGCCGTATTCCGGGTACGGCCCCAGCAGGCGGCGGATGGACAGCAGCACGCCGACGGCCAGGCCCGACGCCGCGAAATAGAACACGGTGT
>CACYET010000158.1 GCA_902773515.1 uncultured Eubacteriales bacterium
CGGGAAAGGTGATCGCGCTGTGCACGGGCCGCTGCCTCTCGGAGCTGTGGAGCCACTTGGCCGAGAACCCCGGCGTGGCCTACGCCATCAGCGAAAACGGCGGCTGCCTGTATGACATCCGGGCGGGGCGCGCGCTCAGCCAGCTGGCGATCGACGCGGACGTGGCCGTTCAGATCCTGGAGATCATCTCCCAGTACGACGCGTGCACGCAGGTCTTCGCCGACGGCCAGTCCTACATCCAGCGCATGGGGGAGGCGGCGCTCGCGCCGTATCACGTCGCCGACTTCGCGCCCGTGTTCGACGCCGGGTCGAAGCTCGCGCCGGACGTGCTGGCGCTGGCGCGCTCGGGCGGGCGCGTGGAGAAGATCGACGTCTACTTCGCCCGCCCCGAGGACAAGGCGGCGTTCTGGAAGCGCATCGCGGGCTTCGGCCTGTTCGTCGCGGATTCGCTGGGTTACGGCTGCGAGATCTCCCCGCCCGAGGCCACCAAGGCGGAGGGGCTGAAGCGGCTCTGCGCGCTGCTGGACATCCCCGTTTCGGACGCCATGGGGGTGGGCGACGGCGGCAACGACGTGGACCTGGTGCGCGCGGCGGGTCTGGGCGTGGCCATGGGCAACGCCTGCGAGGCGGTGCGCGCGGCCGCCGCGGTGCAGACCGCGGACAACGACCACGACGGCGCGGCCCGGGCCGTGCTGCGCTACATGCTGGGTGAGGACGTATAAACTGGAAAAATCGCCCCCGGTCTGTCATCCTGAGCGAAGCGAAGGATCTTAATACACTCCATTACCGACCGACCAACAGAAGGAATCGCCCCCGGTCTGTCATCCTGAGCGAAGCGAAGGATCTTTATACATTCCCCAACCGACCATAATTAAGCAGGAGGAATCGCCATGAACGAGCAGCTTCAAATCGCCAACCTCTTTGACCTCACGCACACCATCGCCGCGGCGCTGTTCGACGGCAAGACGTATCCCTGGGAAGTGCTGAAGGATATCAAGGGCTTCATCCTTGAGCTCGGCGCGACGCTGGACCCCGCCGCCTTCGACCATCCCGCCGAGGACATCTGGATCGCCAAGGACGCGAAGGTCGCCCCGTCGGCCTGCCTGAACGGCCCGCTGATCGTGGACAGCGGCGCGGAGATTCGCCACTGCGCGTTCGTGCGCGGCAGCGCCATCGTGGGCAAGAACGCCGTGGTGGGCAACTCCTGCGAGCTGAAGAACTGCGTGCTGTTCGACAACGTGCAGGTGCCGCACTTCAACTACGTGGGCGATTCCGTGCTGGGCTACAAGTCCCACATGGGCGCGGGCAGCGTCACCAGCAACGTCAAGTCCGACAAGAAGAACATCGTCATCCACAGCGGCAAGGGCATCGAGACCGGCCTGCGCAAGATCGGCGCGATGCTGGGCGACCGCGTGGAGGTTGGCTGCAACAGCGTGCTGAACCCCGGCACGATCATCGGCCGCGACTGCATCGTCTATCCCACGTCCTGCGTGCGCGGCGTCGTGCCCGAGCGGCACATCTACAAGCGCGGCGAGGGGATCGCTGAGAGGATCATGGAGTGAGCGGACACAGTCGGAGCCCACATCCGTCAGAAAGATTCTTCGACTTCGGCTGACGCCTTCGCTCAGAATGACAACGCAACGGATCGCGTGTCATCCTGAGCGGAGCGCCAGCGGAGTCGAAGGATCTTTTTTACCCGAATTTCTCGTTAACACTTTACATATTCTTTCTATTGTGCTATAATCTTTCCGTTGAAAATTTACATAGAAGGAGGTTTCCCCATGAAAAAACTGTTGACTGTGATGCTGGTGCTGGCGATGGCGCTGTCCCTGGTGGCGGTCGCCGCCTCCGCCGAGGACTACTCCGGCTACACCATCCGCATCTACTCCAACTCCAACTCCCCCGAGCGCGTGACCTGGCTGGTGAACGCCGCCAAGGAAGCGGGCTTCTCGATCTCCCTGGACGACAACTCCGTCATCTCCGGCGACACCGCCGCCGTGCAGGCCGCCAACGAGAACAAGGACGCCGACATCATCTTCGGCCTGAACGAGGTTCGCTGGTCCCAGCTGGTGAACGGCACCTACGAGAACCTGTCCGTGATGGACTGGGAGCCCTCCTGGGCCGACAAGGTGGGCCAGTACAAGTTCGACGGCAAGGCCTACGGCCTGGTCATCCAGAACATCCTGATGCTCTACCGCAACGACGAGCTGGGCACCAATGGCGAGGAGCTGCACTTTGACCACTGGGCCGACCTGGTGGACAGCGGCTACGTGTGGTATCGCCAGAACAAGGTGGGCGGCACCACCAACATGAACACCAACAACGCCCTGCTGTACGCCTACACCGATCCCGAGAGCCCCGCGGGCGGCATCAGCGTGGACGGCTGGAAGATGCTGTGGAACTACTGCGCCAACGGCAAGGTGTTCCCGGACGACAAGTACGGCCTGGATCCGCTGATCCGCGGCGACGTGCAGGTTTCCACGTTCTACTCCTCCTCCCTCTACGGCAACATCGAGGCCGCCGAGGAAGCCGGCACCGAGGCCAACCCGCTGCACGGCACGCTGGAGCCCGAGAACTGGGATCTGGTGGACATCGCCGACGGCACCTACTACATCGCCGAGTACATCGGCGTGATCGACAACCCGAACCGCACCGAGGAGCAGACCGAGGCCGTCAAGGCGTTCGCCGACTGGTTTGGCTCCGCCGACGTGCAGATCGAGTGGTCCGACGAGTTCGACAGCTATCCCTGCAACGAGGACGCCGTGGCCGAGCTGTTCGACGAGGTTCCCGCGATCTACGCGATCCCGAACTTCTCCCTGAACAAGGTGGAGGGCACCGACATGACCTACGCCGAGTACGTGGGCGCGCACTCCTCCGAGTGGACCAACATCATGACCAACCTGGGCTACTTCTGGGCCGACAACGCCGACGCGGTGGACGATCCCGACTGGGACAACCTGGATTGGGCGACCCTGACCCAGGCCGCGCCCGAGGCGTAAGCCGACGACGGAGAGGGGCTGTCTCAAAACAGCACGCTGGCAGCAGCCGAAACCGTAGGGGCGGCATAATTGCCGCCCGCGGACGCCAATTATGGCGTCCCTACAGCGGATAACGGTTGTGTCAGATGCTTTGAGACAGCCCCTTTTATACGGAAGGAGCGACGCACATGATACAACTCACCGACATCGTGGTCAAATTCGATGATTTTGAGGCGCTGCACAACATCAACGTGCACGTGAAGGAGGGTGAATTCTTCACGTTCCTGGGGCCCTCCGGCTGCGGCAAGACCACCACGCTGCGCACCATCACCGGCTTCATCGAGCCCGTCAGCGGCACCGTGAAGATGCAGGGCGCGGACATCACCCACGTGCCCATCGAGAAGCGCAACATCGGCATCGTGTTCCAGAGCTACGCGCTGTTCCCCACGATGACCGTGCGGGACAACATCGCCTTCGGCCTGAAGCTGAAGAAGCTGGGCAAGGCGGAGATCGAGCAGAAGGTCAAGACCATCGCCGAGAAGGTGGACCTGTCCGACGAGCAGCTGGCGAAGGCCGTCAGCCAGCTCTCCGGCGGCCAGCAGCAGCGCGTGGCCATCGCGCGCGCGCTGGTGATGGAGCCGGCCATCATCTGCATGGACGAGCCGCTTTCCAACCTGGACGCCAAGCTGCGCGTTCAGCTGCGCAACGAGCTGAAGAAGATGCAGCGGGAGTTCGGCATCACCACCATCTACGTCACCCACGACCAGGAGGAGGCGCTGACGCTGTCGGACCGCATCGCCGTGTTCAACAAGGGCTACATCGAGCAGATCGGCACGCCCAACGAGGTGTACAACCACTCCGCCACCGAGTTCGTGGCGAACTTCATCGGCGACATCAACCCGCTGGGCGGCGCGGTGGTCGATGGCTTGAGGCTGCCCGCCGACAAGCACCACTTCATCCGCCTGGAGCGGGTGCGCGTGAACCGCCCGCGCGACGAGGGCGAGTTCCAGGCCCGGGGCCGGATCGAGAGCCGCGAATACTACGGCCTGTACATCAAGTACTACATCGACGCCGCGGGCCAGACCATCAAGGTGATCGAGAAGAACGACGGCATCAACATCTACGAGCCGGGGGACAGCGTCACTGTGGGCATCCATCCGCAGGACGTGATGTCCTACTGAGAAGGGAGGGCTGGCTATGCAGAGCGTTGCGCGGCGCAAATCGAGCGTAGACCTCTCCCTGCTCTGGAAGGTCTTTGGCGGCATACTGTTCGCCTACCTCTTCCTGGGCTTCATGCTGCTGCCCTGTCTGAGCACGCTGACCTCGATCTTCACCACCAAGGACGCCGCGGGCCACACGGACCCGCTGGCCGTGGTGCGCTTCTTCTTCGCCGGCAACATGCCCACGTTCGTGATCAACTCGCTGAAGCTGGCCGTGTGCCTGGTGATCACCGTCAACGTGGTGGGCATCTCCATCGTGCTGCTGACGGAGTATTTTGACATCAAGGGCGCGAAGATACTGCGCCTGGGCTACATGACCACGCTGATCTACTCCGGCGTGGCGCTGGTCACCGGCTACCAGTTCCTCTACGACGGCAACGGCATGCTTACCCAATGGCTGATCAAGCTGTTCCCGATGATGAACAAGCAGTGGTTCTCGGGCTTCAGGGCCGTGCTGTTCACGATGACCTTCGCCTGCACCAGCAACCACGCGCTGTTTTTGCGCAACGCCATCCGCGGCATCGACTACAACACCGTCGAGGCCGCCCGCAACCTTGGCGCCAAGCCCTTCAAGGTGCTTTTGAAGGTGGTCATGCCCACGCTGCTGCCCACGCTGTTCTCGCTGACGGTCATGACGTTCATCACCGGCCTGTGCGCCATGAGCGCGCCGACGCTGCTGGGCTACAACTCCATCAA
>CACYET010000159.1 GCA_902773515.1 uncultured Eubacteriales bacterium
GAATCGGGGGAATTGCCATGACCAACTCTGTGCAGGGCCAAAACCGGTACTACAGCCCGAAGAAAAAGAGCGCCCTCTCCAAGGTGCTCAGCCAGTGGCAGCTGATGCTGATGTCGGTGCCGATCTTCCTGTACGTGCTGCTGTTCAACTACTTCCCGATGTGGGGCTGGGTCAACGCCTTCAAGGACTACGGCAACCGCAAGCTGGTCGCCAAGGGCATCACGCCCTGGATCGGCCTCAACAACTTCAAGTGGCTGTTCAGCCGCCCGGACTTCTTCCAGGCCATCCGCAACACGCTGGCCATGAGCGTCATCAACCTCGTGTTCGGCACGGTGTCCGCGGTGCTGCTGGCGGTGCTGCTGAACGAGGTGCGGCAAAAGACCTTCAAGAAGACGGTGCAGACCGTCACCTACCTGCCCCACTTCCTGTCGATGGTCATCGTCGTGGCCATGGCGCAAAATATATTCGCCTCCAACGGCCCCATCAACGATCTGCTCGTCGCCCTGCACATCGTCAAGGAACCCGTGTTCTGGCTCGGCGAGGGCAAGCACTTCTGGTGGCTGGTCGGCGTCATCAACGTCTGGAAGGAGGTCGGCTGGGGCACCATCATCTACATCTCCGCCATGACCAGCATCGACCCGGCCCTCTACGAGGCCGCCTCGATTGACGGCGCGGGCCGCTTCCAGCGCATCCTGCACGTCACGCTGCCGGGCATCAAGTCGACGTTCGTCATCCTGCTGATCATGAACATCGGCCACCTGATGGAGGCCGGGTTTGAGATCCAGTACCTGCTGGGCAACGGCCTGACCGCCGCCTACTCCCGCACGATCGACATCTTCGTGCTCGAATACGGCACCCAGATGATGGACTTCGGCATCGCCACCGCCGCCGGCATCTTCAAGAGCGTGGTCGCCATCATACTGCTCGTCGGGGCCAACTTCATCTCCAAGCGCCTCGGCGAAGAGACGTTGGTTTAAGGGAGGGACGCAGACATGACTACCGCAAATTACAAGGACATCAAGGTCCGCAAGCACTATGACGTCGTGTTCCCCATCGTCAACACCATCATACTGGTGCTGCTGATGTTCGTCACCCTCTACCCCGTCATCAACACCGTGGCCTACTCCCTCAACGACGGCACCGACGCCCTGAAGGCCGGCATCACCCTCTGGCCCCGCGTGTGGAGCACCAAGAGCTATCAGTCCATCCTGTCCGACCCCGCCGTGTACCAGGCGGCCTGGATCTCGGCGTCCAAGACGGTCATCATCACGCTGCTCAACCTGTTCTGGACGAGCATGCTGGCCTATACGCTGACCCGCAGGGAGTACGTGCTGCGCAAGGTGATCACCACGATGCTGGTGCTGACGATGTACATCAACGCCGGCCTGATCCCGAACTACCTGCTGATCACCAAGACGCTGCACCTGCAAAAGTCCTACTGGGTGTACATCATCCCCACGATGTTCTCCTGCTTCAACATGATCGTCATCCGCACCTACATCGCGGGCCTGCCGGAGGCGCTGGTGGAATCCGCGCGCATCGACGGCGCGGGCGACATCCGCATCTTCTGGCAGATCATCTTCCCGCTGTGCAAGCCGGTGCTGGCGACGGTGGCGCTGTTCGTGGCCGTGGGCAGCTGGAACAGCTGGTTTGACACCCACCTGTACAACGGCAGCAAGACCCAGCTGCACACCCTGCAGTATCTTCTGAAGATGAAGCTGGCCACCACACAGCAGAGCGCCAACGCCGCCCAGGCCTCCGTCGACGCGCTGACGAACACCGCGGCCTCCAAGACCACGCCGGTCACCATCCGCTGCGCCATCACGGTCATTTCCACGGTGCCGATCCTGGTGGTCTATCCGTTCCTGCAGCGCTACTTCGTCACCGGCATGGTGCTGGGCAGCGTGAAGGGCTAAGCCGACCGACTGAAACCGCCTCCCTCCCCCGCTTTACTCCAGCATCCCGGAGGTGCGAATATGCAAAACAAAGCGCCTTCCGAGGCCATGTCGCGAAGCCGTTTCCCGGACGGATTCAGGATCCTCAAGGGCAACCAGGAATACGTCACCTACATCGAGCATTCCTCCCTTCGCGTGTGGTACTCCGAAACGCCTTCTCACTACGAGAGCCACTTCCATTCGGCGGTGGAAATCATACTGCCCGTCACCGGCGAGGTGATCTACACCGTCGCGGACAACACCTATCGCGTGCAGTCCAACGAGGTGCTGATCGTGCCGCCCAACACGGTGCACAGCCTGTTCATGCACGAAGGCAGCTCGCGCTACCTTCTGCTGTTCGAGCCGGACCACATCTTCGGCATGCGCGACATGCAGCTGATCGAGGGCCTGCTCAAGACGCCCATCTACCTGACGGGCCAGTCGGAGTCGCAGGAGTCCATCCGCGCGCTGCTGATGCAGGTCGTCAGCTGCTACGAGCGCCGGGAGTTCCTGTGGAACTCGCTGTGCTACGCGAACCTGCTGCAGATGTACGCGCGGCTGGGCCAGTTCAACATGACCCGCGAGATGACCCGCTACGACGAAAAGAGCCAGCGCATCGACCCGGAGATCGTGGACAGCGCGCGCCTGTACATCGACCAGAACTACATGCGCGACATCACGCTGACCGACGTGAGCAACTTCACCGGCTTCTCCAAGTGCTATTTCTCGCGCGTGTTCAAGCAGCAGCTGGGCCTCTCGTTCTCGGAATACCTGCGCCACAAGCGCATCAGCATGGCCGAGGACCTGCTGATCCACTCGCGCCAGCCCATCCAGGAGATCGCCATGAGCGCCGGTTTTGGCAGCGTGGCCACGTTCAACCGCGTCTTCCGCGACGCCAAGAACTGCACCCCCTCCCGCTTCCGGGAGATTTACGGGGATATACTGAAGTAAACCCGGCTGTAGTTTCGCGGAGCGCTGAACAGCGCTCCGCAACTTTATGCCATTTGCTTGACACCACATATGACACCATGATATAATGCAGACGAAGTGAGACGGATGTCGTCATGGGATAAACTGATCGCCCGGCTGCAAAACCTGTCCAACGATATGCGCTTTGATGAACTCGGAAAGATTCTCCGGGCATATGGATATACTATGAGCCAGCCCCGGCGCGGCAGCAGCCACTACACCTTTCGAAAGGCGGGCTGCGCGCCAATTACTATTCCAAGGCACGAACCCATCAAGCGCGTCTATGTGGAGATGGTTCGCGACGCCATAGAAAGCGAGGAGAAGAAGCATGAAGAGGATTGACGACTACATGGCCTTGCCGTACAGAATTGAGATCGTCCCCGACGCCGAAGAAGGCGGCTTTGTCATCTCCTATCCAGAGCTGCGGGGCTGCCTGTCCACCGGCGAGACCATCGAAGCGGCGCTGGCCAACGGCGAGGACGCGAAGCGGGCGTGGTTTGAGGCCGCCCTGGAGGACGGCTATCCCATCCCTTCCCCTGCCTCCGACGAGGATTACTCCGGCCAGTTCAAGCTCCGCATCCCCAAATCGCTGCACCGCCAGCTGGCCATGCAGTCGAAAAAAGAAGGCATCAGCATGAACCAGTATTGCCTGTACCTCCTCTCGCAAAACAGCGCGCGCCGCGCGTGAAGCCGTTGCATCATAACGCTCCGGTTTCTCTCGATAGCACTCGCCAAAAAGGAAAACCCCGGTGCCTTGAAGCATCGGGGTGAATTTGTCCAGCTTTTAGCGCTTGGAGAACTGGGGCGCGCGACGGGCGGCCTTCAGGCCGTACTTCTTGCGCTCCTTCATGCGCGGGTCGCGGGTCAGATAGCCGGCCTTCTTGATGGCGGGCTTCAGATCCTCGTCGGCCTTCACCAGCGCGCGGGCGATGCCGTGACGGATCGCGCCGGCCTGGCCGGTGAAGCCGCCGCCCTTGCAGTTCACGACGACGTCCCACTTGCCGAGGGTCTCGGTCAGAACCAGGGGCTGGCGCACGACGGTCTTGAGGGTCTCGTAGCCGAAGTACTCCTCCAGGTTGCGCTTGTTGATGGTGATGTTGCCCTCACCGGGGATCAGACGAACGCGGGCGATCGCCTTTTTCCTTCTGCCGACAGCATGGAAACAAACATTACTCATTCTTTCGTCCTCCTCCCTATTACAGCTTCAGCGCTTCGGGCTTCTGGGCCTGATGGTTGTGCTCGGGGCCGGCATACACAAACAGCTTCTTCGCCATCGCGTAGCCCAGGGGGCCCTTGGGCAGCATGCGGCGCACCGCCTCGCGGAACGCAAACTCGCTCTTCTTCGCCATCAGCTTGCGGTAGGTGATCTCCTTCAAGCCGCCCGGATAGCCGGTATGATAGCGATAAACCTTGTTGTCCAGCTTCTTGCCGGTCAGCACCAGCTTATCGGTATTGACAACGATGATATAGTCGCCACAGTCACAGTGGGGCGTAAAGGTGGGCTTATGCTTGCCGCGCAGCATGGAAGCGACCTGGGAAGCCAGGCGGCCGAGAACCATGCCCTCCGCGTCGATGACGTACCACTTACGCTCGACGTTCTGGGGATTCGCCATATAAGTACTCACGAGTGTTTTCCCTCCAATTTCGATCGCCGGTGCATCCACCGGCCCGCGGAGCCGCCCGAGGGGCGCGCGCCCGCATATCTCAAAGATCAATGCTTTTGCAAAAGTGTGGTCAGTACCTTCGCAATCATGTCATTGCCCGGGGCTAGTGAGCGTATTGACACAAAATGTATTATAGCCATTTTTCCCCCGTCCGTCAACGGTTTCAAAGGGCTATTTTGAACATTTAACATCGTTTTTTCCGCCTGTTGCCAGTGTGTCCGCCCGACAGGCCGCCGCGAGCATCAGGGCCGCGCACAGCCAGCCCACCGCGGGGTAGACCGCGCCGATAGAGCGCCCTATCCCCACCGCGCAGAGCACCGG
>CACYET010000160.1 GCA_902773515.1 uncultured Eubacteriales bacterium
ACTGCATTTATCATGACGGCACGTGGTGAATACTACAAGCCTGCACTGGAATTCTACAGGATTTTCACTGACATAATGAAGTGGAAGAATTGGGGAACTGTTCTCGGTGCGGGAAAAGAGAATGAAGCGAGAGAACTTGGGGCTTCGATTCAGTAAGACACAGATCATAGGTGTTCACCTCCTTGAAATGGGCAGAAGAAAAGCGCCACCGTAGTGATGCCGGGTCTGTTTTATCATTACGCCAAGCTGAAAGTAGCTTATATACTGAAATACTTACGCCATGGGAAACAGTCATAAAACGTCCAATGCTTTTCATAGAAAGCTGAGAAGCGTCCGATGATCCAGCCGTTAACGGGCGCGCACAGGATTGTTCCCCACTTCACACCTTCAAAATGCCATAAGCCGAAAATGAGAAAACTCATCAGGATACCCGTCAAGCAGCTCACGCAATCGTATCCCGTTTTGAACCTGTTGATATTCACACCGAAGTGATTCGATACTTCTTTTACAAACAGCTCATATACCTCGGGAGGGATATAGGTGTGAAACATTGCGGAGACTCCAGCCGCACAGAATACCATGCCCAGTAGATAGTAAGCCGCCCTTTGCCACAGTAGACCAGCAGGCAGCAGGGTGCCCAGAAGCATGAAACCATCCAGAACCAGTCCGTAAACCACCGCCGTAACGAAGGAAAAGAGAAAAGATACCCGGAAATTTCGGATTACCGCAGTCATCGCAATCAGCAGCACCGCCTGCAGACAGTATTCCGCCATGCCAAAGGTGAAGCAATTCCAGACAGGTGATAGCCACCGATAAAGCAGATAAGCCGGAGCCACGACCATCGACACACCGAAATCTGCCTTCTCCATCAGTACCACGCCGGATGCAATGAACACAATTCCCATTAGATATGCCAGTTCCGTGCTGAATCTTTTTTTCATCATTTCCTCCCAAACAAACAAAGAACTCCTTCCGTTTGATACAGAAGCGGAAAAAGCTCTTTGACCTCTATGTTACCATTGTATCATATCTGTCAATGTCGGAGATTACTTCATATATCTCGATTTTGTTTTCTCTTCACGTAAGACACGGGAATGCTTCTCGGAACCATGCTTCTTTTACCCGGCAATAGTCTGCTATATCCTCCCAAACATCGCATCCCGCTATTACCGCACAGATCACGATCATGATCGTTTCTATGAAGCTGTGCTTTACCTTTGCTTCCTGTCTTGGGTCTGTCATCCCCTTAAAGTATTCACTCATCTTTTTCACCTCATCTTTTTCACCTCTATGTCCTTCTTCGACATCAGCGGTGAAAAATCCTTTTGGTAATACTTTTGTAATATATTTGACGCTCTGTTAACTCATGCGTTTACCGGTGCGAAATTGGTTGTGTAAAGATATCGCTTGTTGATGGATAACTTAACACTTTATCATAATAATGTACATGGGGTGACGGGTATGCAAATGGAATTCATACGGAAGATGCCGCTGCCGCAGGAGCTGCTGCGGGACTATCCCATCGGGGCGGACCTGAAGCGCCGCAAGGCGGAGCGGGACGCCGAGATCGCGGACATACTGACCGGCAGGGACGACCGCCTGCTGCTGATCATCGGGCCCTGCTCGGCGGATCGGGAGGACGCGGTGCTGGACTACATGCACCGGCTGGCGGAGGTGGAGGTGCAGGTGCGGGACCGCCTGATGATCGTGCCCCGGGTGTACACCAACAAGCCCCGCACGAAGGGCGTGGGCTACAAGGGCATGCTGCACCAGCCCGACCCCGGCAAGGGCGAGGACCTGCTGGCGGGCATCATCGCCATCCGCGAGCTGCACACCCGCATCCTGCGGGAAACGGGGTTCAGCTGCGCGGACGAGATGCTGTACCCGTCCAATTACAGCTATCTGTCCGATCTGCTGGGCTACGTGGCCATCGGCGCGCGCTCCGTCGAGAACCAGGAGCACCGTCTGGTGGCCAGCGGCCTGGGCGTGGCGGCGGGCATGAAGAACCCCAGCGCCGGGGACATCACCGTGATGATGAACTCCATCGCCGCGGCCCAGAGCCCCCAGGAATTCATCTTCAGAAGCTGGGAGGTGCGCACGCCGGGCAACCCGCTGGCCCACGCCATCCTGCGGGGCTATGTCGACAACTTCGGGCGCTCCCATCCCAACTACCACTACGAGAACCTGCGGGAGTTGTTCGAGCTCTACGGCGAGTATGGGTTGGCCAACCCCGCCGTGATCGTGGACGCCAACCACAACAATTCCGGCAAGCGCTACCTGGAGCAGGTGCGCATCTGCAAGGACGTGATGCACAGCCGGTCGCTGTCCGACGACATCCGCGGGCTCGTCAAGGGCCTGATGGTCGAGAGCTACCTGGAGGACGGCGCGCAGAAGGTGGGGGAGGGCGTCTACGGCAAGTCGATCACCGACCCCTGCCTCGGCTGGGAGAAGAGCCGGGAGCTGATTTTGAGACTGGCGGAGTACGAATAGGCGTTTTATAAGGCGGAGGCCGGCGCGTCGCGCCGGCCTCCGCTCTGCCGTTTTCAGTCCACCCGTTCCAGCGTGTTGTAGCCCTTTGCCTGCAAAAAGCCCTCCACCTCCATGATGTCCGGCGTGCGCAGGATCGCCACCGGGTGGCGGCTGAGGCCGGAATAGGTGACGTAGAGGTAGTCGAGGTTCACATTGCCCCCGGCCAGCGTCTCCAGCAGCGCGTTCAGGCTGCCGCAGGCGTCGCCGATCTCCGCGGCGACCACGTAATCGACGTGGCACAGGTAGCCCGCCGCCAGAAGGCATGCCGACGCTTTGTCCGTGTCCGAAACCAGCATGCGGATGATGCCGAACTCGGCGCTGTCGTTGGTGACGAGCGTGTTCATGTTGACGCCCGCGTCCGCCAGGGCCTGCGTGATCCGGTGCATCGCGCCCTTCTTGTTCTCCGCAAATATGGATAGCTGCCGTATCACGCGCCCATGCCCTCCTTCATCGACTTCACGTACTCATACACATACCCCGGCGCGTCCGCGCCGTGTTCGGCGATCAGCCGCACGATGGCGCTGCCGACGATGGCCCCGTCGGAGAGGTCGGCCATCTTCTTCGCCTGCGCGGGCGTGGAGATGCCGAAGCCCACGGCGCAGGGAATGGACGTGTTTGCACGCACCAGCTTCACCATCGCGCCGATGTCGGTGGTGATCTCGCTGCGCACGCCGGTGACGCCCATGGATGACACGATGTACAAAAAGCCCTCGGCCTCCCTCGCGATCATCGCCACGCGGTTTTCGCTGGTCGGCGCGATGAGGCTGATGAAGTCCAGCCCCCGCGCGCGGCAGGCCGGGGCGAACTCCTCCTTCTCCTCAAACGGCACGTCCGGCAGGATCATGCCGTCGATGCCGGTCTGGACGCAGCGGTCGCAGAAGCGCTCGATGCCATAGGAATAGACAACATTCGCGTAGGTCATGAACACCATCGGCACGGTCACGTCCCTGCGCAGGTCCACGACCAGATCGAAGATCTTGTCCGTCGTCACGCCGCCCTTGAGGGCCCTTTCGTTGGCCGCCTGGATCACGGGACCCTCGGCGGTGGGGTCGGAGAAGGGGATGCCCAGCTCGATCAGGTCCGCGCCGCCCTCCACCGCTGCCCGCACGCAGGCCGCGGTGGTCTGCAGATCCGGGTCGCCGCAGGTGATGAAGGCCACGAACCATCGTCGGGGCCAGCTTCATCGCGTGGGCCACGGCGTGGGCGCTCTCGATGGCGGGAATGATGCCCTCCATGCGGGACAGGTACTCAAAGGCGTTCACGGCCTCGTCGTCGGTGACGGGCACGTATTCCGCCCGCCCGGTGTCGTGCAGCCAGGCGTGTTCCGGGCCGATGCCGGGGTAGTCCAGCCCCGCGGAGATCGAATAGACCGGCGCGATTTGGCCGTATTCGTCCTGGCAGAAATAGGATTTCATGCCGTGGAAGATGCCGAGCTTGCCGGTGGCGATGGTGGCGGCGGTCTCGAACGTGTCCACGCCGCGGCCCGCGGCCTCGCAGCCGATCAGCCGCACGGACTTGTCCTCGATGAAGTGGTAGAACGCGCCGATGGCGTTGCTGCCGCCGCCCACGCAGGCCAGCACGGCGTCGGGCAGGCGACCCTCCTTCTCCAGCACCTGCGCCTTGATCTCCTTCGAGATGACGGCCTGGAAGTCCCGCACGATGGTGGGGAACGGATGCGGGCCCATCACGCTGCCCAGGCAGTAGTGGGTGTCGGCGATGCGGTTGGTCCACTCGCGCATCGCGGCGGACACGGCGTCCTTCAATGTGCCGGTGCCGGTCTCCACCGGGATGACCTCCGCGCCCAAGAGGCGCATCCGGTACACGTTCAGCGCCTGACGAATCGTGTCCTCCACGCCCATGTACACCACGCACTGCATCCCCAGCAGCGCCGCGGCGGTGGCGGTGGCCACGCCGTGCTGGCCCGCGCCGGTCTCGGCGATCAGGCGGGTCTTGCCCATGCGCTTTGCCAGCAGCGCCTGGCCCAGCACGTTGTTGATCTTGTGCGCGCCGGTGTGGTTCAGGTCCTCGCGCTTGAGGTAGATCTTCGCACCGCCCAGGTCCTCGGTCATGCGTTTGGCGAAGTAGAGCCGGCTGGGACGGCCCGCGTAGTCGTCAAACAGCGCCTTCAATTCCGCTTGGAACGCCGGGTCGGCCTTGGCCTCGTTGTAGGCCGCCTCCAGCTCGATCACGGCGTTCATCAGCGTTTCGGGGATGTACTGCCCGCCGTGGATGCCGAAGCGCCCGTTGGGATTGGTCATGTCACTCACCCTTTCCGTCGGCGGCCCGCGCCGCCGCCACAAATGCTTTCATCTTTTCGATATCCTTGCAGCCGTCCGTCTCGATGCCGCTGGACACGTCCACCGCAAAGGGACGCAGCGCCGCGATGGCCTCTGCCACGTTGCCCGGCCCCAGCCCGCCCGCGAGGAAGTAGGGCCGGTCGAAGCCCCGTAGCAGCGACCAGTCGAAGGCCGAGCCGGTGCCGCCCGCGCCGTTGTCCAGCAGGATGGTATCCGCTTTACTGGCCCGCGCCCGGTCGAGGTCGGCGGGCGCTTCGATTCTGAATGCCTGTATGATGGGCCTGTCCGTCAGCGCCCGCAGCCGCGCGATATACGCTTCGTCCTCGCCGCCGTGCAGCTGGGCCAGGTCGATGACGCCATCGTTCAGCAGACCGGCAACGAACTCCGGCGCCTCCCGAACGAACACACCCACGGCGCGGATGGCGGGATTCAGCTTCTCCCGCAACGCCTTCGCTGTTTCCGGGGCGACATATCGCCTGCTCTTCTTCGCGAACACGAAGCCGATGTAATCCGGCAGGAGCGCGTTCGCCGCCTCGATGTCGCAGCGCCGCGACAGCCCGCACAGCTTGATCCTCGTCATGGCGTCCCCCTCAATTCCGCGAGCTTCGCGGCTTTGCCCGCCGCGCGCATCAGCGCCTCGCCCACCAGCACCGCGTCCGCGCCCATGTCCCGCGCGGCCTGCGCGTCGCCGGCGTCCTTCACGCCGCTCTCCGACACGAACAGCACATCCTTCGGGATCAGCGCCCGCAGGCGGCGGCTGTTGCCGGTGTCCACGGTGAAGTCCTTCAGGTTGCGGTTGTTCACGCCGACGATCCGCGCCCCGGCCTTCAGCGCCGCCTCGACCTCACCCTCGTCGTGGGCCTCCACCAGCGCCGAAAGCCCCAGCCCGTCGCAGATCTGAATGTAGTCCTTGACCTGCTTCTCGTCCAGTATCGCGCAGATCAAGAGCGCCGCCGACGCCCCCAGCAGCTTGGCCTCGTAGAGCATATACTCGTCCACGGTGAAGTCCTTGCGCAGGCAGGGGAGGGACACGTTCGCGGCGATGTCGCGCAGGTATTCGTCGCTGCCCAGGAACCACTTCGGCTCGGTCAGTACCGAGATGGCGTCGGCGCCCGCGGCCTCGTAGTCCCGCGCGATTTGCAGATACGGGAATTCCGGCGCGATCAGGCCCTTGGACGGCGAGGCTTTCTTGCACTCGCAGATGAACGCCAGTTCCGGCCCGGACAGCGCCCTCTCAAATGCGAAATCTCCCTTCGGAAGGGCGAACGCTTCTCGGCAAATATCCGGCCGCTTCCGCTTGGCCAATGCCACCCGCTCCCGGGCGTGCTCGGCCAGTTGATCCAGTATGTTCATGTCACGCCTCCGGACGGTTCGAGACCTCGATCACCTTTTCCAGCGTCGCCAGCGCCTTTTTGCTGTCGATCAATTCCGCCGCCAGTTCAACGCCCGCCGCGAAGCTGTCGGCTTTGCCGTTCAGGTACAATCCCGCCCCGGCGTTCAGCAGCACCGCGTTGCGCTTGTGGCCCTTCTCGCCGGAGAGGATCGCGCGGGTGATGGCGGCGTTCTCGGCGGGGGTGCCGCCGATGAGGTCGGATTTCTGGCAGCGCTCGAAGCCGAAGCCCTCGGGCTGGATCGTGTAGGACTTGAACCAGCCGTCCTTGAACTCGCACACGTGGGTCGGCGCGGACAGGCTGATCTCGTCCAGCTTGTCCATGCCGTAGACCACCATGCCCCGCTTCACGCCCAGGCTGATCAGCACCTGCGCCAGCGGCTCGACGAGGTAATCGTCGTACACGCCCAGCAGCTGGGTAGTGGGGGAGCCGGGGTTGGTCAGCGGCCCCAGTATGTTGAACACGGTGCGGAAGCCCAGCTCCCTTCGGATGGGGCCGACGTACTTCATCGACGTGTGGTATTTCTGCGCGAAGAAGAAGCACATGCCCGCCTCGTTCAACAGCTCCACGCACCGCGCCGGGCTCTGCTGGATGTTCACGCCCAGCGCCTCCAGGCAGTCCGCCGTGCCGCACAGCGAGGACGCCGCCCGGTTGCCGTGCTTGGCCACCTTCACGCCGCCCGCGGCGCAGATGAGCGCGGCGGTGGTGGAGATATTGAAGCTGTGGGCGTTGTCGCCGCCGGTACCCACGATCTCAAACACGTCCATGCCGGTGTTCACCTTCGTGGCGTGGCCGCGCATCGCGGCGGCGCAGCCGGCGATCTCGTCGGTGGTCTCGGCGCGGGCGCTCTTCGTCGAGAGCGCCGCCAGGAACGCCGCGTTCTGGGTCGGGCTCGTCTCGCCGGACATGATCTCGTTCATCACGGCGTAGGCCTCGTCGTAGGTCAGATCTCCCTTGTTGACGATCTTCACGATGGCTTCCTTGATCATGGCTTTTACCTCCTCAAAGCTCAATGAAGTTTTTCAGCATCTGCCACCCGTCGGGCGTCAGGATCGATTCCGGGTGAAACTGCACGCCGAAGGTGGGATGATCCCGGTGCTGCACGGCCATGACCTCGCCCTCGTTCGTTTGGGCGGTGACCTTCAGGCAGTCCGGCAGCGTGTCCGGGTCGGCGGCGAGGGAGTGGTAGCGGGCCACCGGCACGACCTCCGGCAGCCCCGCGAACAGGGGACAGCCGCGGTCCAGCCGGGCGTCGGACTGCTTGCCGTGCATCAGCCGCTTCGCGTAGGTGACGGTCGCGCCGAAGGCCGCGCAGATGGCCTGATGGCCCAGGCACACGCCGAGGATCGGAAAGCGGCCCGTCAGCTTGCGGGCGACCTCAATGATGTTCCCGGCGTCCTCCGGCCTGCCCGGCCCCGGCGAGATGATGATGCGCTCGGGGTTCAGCGCGGCGATTTCGTCGACGGACAGCTCGTCGTTGCGCACCACCCGGATGTCCGGGTCCAGCTCGCCCACCAGCTGGAACAGGTTGTAGGAAAAGCTGTCGTAGTTGTCGATCAGAAGGATCATTCCTCAATACCTCCCGCCTGCTCCAGCGCGTTCATGACAGCCCTGGCCTTGTTCACGCACTCCTGATACTCCTTCTCCGGCACCGAGTCCGCCACGATGCCCGCGCCGCTGCGAACGTATACCGTCCCGTTCTTCTTCCACGCGATGCGGATGGCGATGCAGGTGTCCATGTTGCCGGTGAAGTCGATGTAGCCGATGGCCCCGCCGTAGATGCCGCGCTTGTTGTTCTCCAACTCGCCGATCAGCTGGCAGGCCCGCAGCTTCGGCGCGCCGGAGAGCGTGCCCGCGGGCAGCACCGCCTCGATGGCGTCCAGCGCGTCCCGGTCCTCCCGGATCTCGCCGCGCACGGTGCTGCCGATGTGCATCACGTGGGAGAAGCGCTCGATGGCGTGCAGCTTCTCCACCTTCACCGTGCCGAACCGGCTGATCCGGCCCAGGTCGTTGCGCCCCAGGTCCACCAGCATGTTGTGCTCGGCCAGCTCCTTCTCGTCGGCCAGCAGCTCGGCCTCCAGCGCGGCGTCCTCCGCGTCGGTCCTTCCCCGGGGCCGGGTGCCCGCCAGCGGGAACGTGTGCAGCACGCCGTCCTCCAGCTTCACCAGCGTCTCCGGCGAGGCCCCGGCCACCTCCACATCGGTGCCGGAGAAGTAGAACATGTAGGGCGACGGGTTGACACAGTATTGCGCCTGGCTGAACAGCTGCTCCACGGGGCCGGTCATGCGCCCGCCGGGCTCGTCCCAACGCTCGCCGGTCAGCAGAAGCTCGCGAAGCTGCTTGAGTGCCAGCGCGGCGCGGCTGTAGCCGGTGTCTACGTCGTCCAGCCGCATGTTGACGATCAGTATGATCTTCTGCCGGAAGTGGTCGAAGGCGATCACCTTGTCGAACAGCATCACGTCCACGTCCTGGAAGTGCTCCGAATCCTCGATCTCCATTCGCACGGACGGCTCGCTGTAGCCCAGGTAGTCGAAGGCGAAGTAGCCCACCAGCCCGCCGGTGAACGGCGGCAGGCCGGGCAGGCGCGGGCTCTTGTAATCGGACAGGATCTGGCGAAGGACGCCCGAGGGATCGTCGGTCTGCATGCGGAGGCTGCCGACCTTCATCTCCCCGTCCAGGCAGGTGATGTCCAGCGCCGGGTCAAAGCCCAGGAAGGTGTAGCGCCCCCAGCGCTCGCTGTCCGCCGCCGATTCCAGCAGGTAGCAGTGTTTCGACACCCGCTTGAGGACGCGCAGGCATTCGATGGGCGTCAGTCGATCCGACAGCATTTCACAGCTCACGGGAAGCACCCTGTATTCGCCGGATTGCGCGATCCGACGGGCTTCTTCCAGACTTGGCGTGATCTTCATACCGTACACCTCCATAAAAAACGTCCCTGACAGCTGACCCCATCGGGGTCTCTGTCAAGGACGAATATCACTATCCGCGGTGCCACCTTGATTTCACGGGCCATGCCCGTGCGCTTGGCGGGATACCAGCATATCCCCGGCAACTGACGTATGCCCTCACGTCGCAGCCTACTCCGCGCATCGCGCCTTTGCGCATTGCGCGTTTCAACGCGCCCTCAGCGGTCCATTTGACGGTTTGTTTCCTGCCCGATTCTCAGCATCGCGGGCTCTCTTTGAGGGCATGACCGCCGTTATCTCCGCATCAACGGTTTAATGTATTAAATTGGTGAGATTATAGCATCCAAACCGTCCTTTGTCAACATCAGTCATTGACAATAAACAAAATATTAACCGCGGCGATTCAACGGACGGCATGATGTAAGGATCGCGACCCTACGCTTGTACATCCGTGAGGTCCCTGCTTTTTACAAACGGCGGCGCGTCCCACGGGGAAACGCGCCGCCTTCTATTTATTTGACCTCTTTGCCTTACTTTGCAAACACCATGGTCAGCACGCCGATCAGCGTGCGCAACTGTTATCAAAATGTGGTAGTGATAAAGAGCTTTAGCCTCGAGACTTACGTATGATGGCCTCGTTCTTCTTCTGGGCCTTCGAGACCTGCTCCTCGTCAATGTCCACGTCCTTGATCTTGCTGCCCAGGCCCGGGACCATCTTCAGCAGGTCCGTGATCGAGCCCATCTTGTTCATCTGGCGCAGCTGCACCAGCGAATCCACGTGCTGGCGCTTTGCCGCGCGCCGCGCCTCCCGGCGCGCGGGGTTGAGTTCCAGCCCCACCTGCCGTCCGTCCTCAGACAGCCAGTAGCTCGCCTCCATGTCTCCCAGCGTCTCTATGCGCAAGAGTTGTCGCGTCATCTCAAGCCCTTCCTTTCGTTCCCATCCGTCGCCTATAAATTTTATTTACCGCGATTTCACCGAAATGTCAATCTCATACGGCGACGTTCCCACAGGATCCCGACCAGTCGATCCCTGAAAATAACATACCAGGGCCCTTGACAAATACCCGGATGGGGTATATAATCATCCCATCAAGGCGATACCCCCATAGGGTATAAACGGAGGAACG
>CACYET010000161.1 GCA_902773515.1 uncultured Eubacteriales bacterium
AGCTTTTCTTCCGACACGGAAGCCAGCAGGTTGCGAATCACCTCCACCAATCCCAGAAGGATGATCAGCTGGACAAACACCGGGACGACCCCCGCCAGCGGGTTGTACTTTTCCTTCTTGTACAGCTCTGCCTGGCCCTCCGCGATGGCGTCCTTGTCCCCGTAATGGTTGACCTTGAGCCAGTTGATCGCCGGCATCATGCGGACCATCTTCAGGCCGTTGTAGTGGACCCATATGCTCAGCGGAAGCAGTATGATCTTGGAGACGAGCGTAAAGAGAATGATCGCCCAACCGTAATCCCTGCAAATGGAATAACACACGTCCATAACCGCGCCCATCGCGGTTCCGATCCATCCGATGACTGTCTGCAAGGCTCAAAATCCTCTCTATTTATCCTGATAACATTTTACCGCCGCCGCTTTTTTTCTCATAGTATTACTGGTAAATATTCGGTATATATAGCTGGAACTTTGCGTTAATATGGAATCACTGTCCTGCCCTCAACCGTCCATGTTTGGCCGGGGCGGGCGGTGGAACCGCGCCCCGCGGTGGGACCGCGCCCCGTGGCGCAACGCCGCCCCTACAGAGATGCTGCGCGGCAGCCTTGGCTCCCCTGTGTAAAGGGAGCTGTCAGCGCAGGTGACTGAGGGGTTGTAATTCCTCATTTCACATTCCTCATTCCTAATTTTCCCCCTTTCCCCTTGCGCAATCCCGCGCGGGGGCATATAATAGGTGTATACTTATACCATCATCCATCAAGGAGGGCGCGGCATGGCGTGGATGCGCGGCCGCGGCGGCAGGAGCGCGACGCGGGACATGACGAGCGGCTCGATCATCAAGCAGATCGTGCTGTTTTCGCTGCCGCTGATGCTGGGCAACGTGTTCCAAATGCTGTACAACACGGTGGACAGCGTGGTGGTGGGCAATTACGTGGGCAAGGAAGCGCTGGCCGCCGTGGGCTCCACTACGATGATCGTGAACATGCTCGTGTTCTTCTTCAACGGCTTCTCGGTGGGCGCGGGCGTGATGATCGCGCAGCGCTTCGGCGCGCGGGACATGGAGCGCCTGCACACCGCCATCGAGACCACGATGGCCATGACGTTCGTGCTCTGCGGCGCGTTCACGCTGATCGGCGTGTTCAGCGTGCGGCCGATGCTGCGCTTCATGAACACGCCCGAGGACGTGTTCGAGGGGGCCGTCAGCTACCTGACCATCTACTTCTTCGGCATCTCCGGCCTGCTGGTGTACAACATCGGCAGCGGCATCCTGCGCGCCGTGGGCGACACGACGCGCCCATTGATGTTCCTGATCCTGACGAGCCTTCTGAACATCGCGCTGGACCTCGCTTTCGTGCTGGGCCTTCACATGGGCATCGATGGCGTGGCCTACGCGACGATCCTGTCCCAGCTGGTGTCGGCGGTGCTGACGCTGCGGCTTTTGACCGCCACGAGGGACATCTACCGCTTCACCTGGCGCGATCTGCGCATCGACGGCCCGGTGCTGCGGCGCATCTTCGCCGTGGGCCTGCCCGCGGGCATCCAGAGCGTCATCACCGGCTTTTCCAACATCTTCGTGCAGTCCTACATCAACTTCTTCGGCTCCAGCTGCATGGCCGGGTGGAGCTGCTACAACAAGCTGGACGGCTTCATCATGCTGCCGATGCAGTCCACGGCCATGGCGGCCACCACGTTCGTCAGCCAGAACATCGGCGCGAACCAGCCCGAGCGCGCTCACCGCGGCACGCGGGATACGATCCTGCTGTCCGTGGGCATCACCGGCGTGATCGCCGTCGCGCTGGTGGTGTTCGCCGCGCCCGCCATCCGCCTGTTCACGAAGGACGACTCGGTGATCGAGTACGGCGTGCTGTTCATGCGGGCGAACACGCTGTTTCTGATGGCGAACGCCGTCAACCACACGCTGGCCGGGGCGCTGCGCGGGCGGGGCGACTCGCGCGGGCCGATGCTGATCATGCTCGGCTGCTTCGTGGCCGTGCGACAGGTCTACCTGTTCGTCGTCACGCGCTTCATCGCCAACACGCCGCTGCTGGTGGGCCTGGGCTACCCGGTGGGCTGGATGACCTGCTGCGCGATCGAGGTCGGCTACTACTTTGTCAAGTGGAGAGGGAAGGTCCGGACGGACTGAGCCCGGAAAGGAGACAGGACATGTCCAAATTCAGCGACAAGATTCGCCGCGACTTCAAGGCGAACGACGACATCCGCGACGCGGGGCTGACCACGCCCAACGACGTCGCCCGCTACGACGACATCCGCTACGGCGACGCCGCGCCCGAGCAGGTGCTGGACGTGTACCGCCCGCGCTACGCCGTGGGCAGGCGGCTGCCGGTGATCGTCAGCGTGCACGGCGGGGGCTGGGTGTACGGGGACAAGGAGCGCTATCAGTACTACTGCATGAGTTTGGTGCAGCGCGGCTTCGCGGTGGTGAACTTCACCTACCGGCTGGCCCCGGAGTGGAAGTATCCCGCCGGGATGGAGGACACGAACGCGGTGTTTTCGTGGGTGCTGGCCCACGCGACGGAGTACGGCTTCGACGCGGAGCACGTGTTCGGCGTGGGCGATTCCGCCGGGGCGCACATGCTGGCCATCTACGGCTGCATCTGCTCGAACCCCGACTACGCCGCGCGCTACGCCTTCGCGCCGCCCGCGGGCTTCAAGCCCACGGCCGTGGCGCTGAACTGCGGCGCGTACATCATGAGCGACGGCCGGAGCGACGCGATGGCGGCGCTGCTGCCCGGCGGCGGCACCGACGAGGAGCTGGACCTGATCTCGCCCTTCAACCACCTGACGGGCGACTTCCCGCCCGCCTTCGTGATGACCAGCAACGACGACTTTTTGAAGGTCGAGGCGCTCCCGCTGGTGGAAAAGCTGATGGCGCTGGAGGTGCCGTTCGTGTTCCGCTTCTACGGCGACCGGGAAACGCGGCTTTCGCACGTGTTCCACTGCGACCTGCGCTCGCCCGAGGGCGCGCGCTGCAACGACGAGGAGTGCCGCTGGTTCCGGCGGTTTGTGTGAGGACATGACAAAGATGCGGCTCCCTTTCGGGGGCCGCATCTTTTTACGCGGGATTGACGTGGATCATGATGTGCTTCACCTGCGGGAACGCGCGCTCCACGTCGTCGTGGACGTCCTCGGCGACGGCGTGAGCCTGCGCGAGCGTCAGGCTTTTGTCCATCGCGATCTCCAGGTCGATGTAGAGCTTGTTGCCGAACTCGCGCGTGCGCAGCAGGTCGATGCGTTTGACCTCGGCGTGCCCGGCCACGCAGGCGCGTATGGCGGCCTCGGTGGCGGCGTCGGCGCTGTGGTCCACCATCTTGTTCACGGCGTCGCGGAAGATGTCGAACGCGGCCTTGGCGATGAACGCGCAGATCACGACGCTCGCCAGCGGGTCAAGCACCGTCAGGCCCATCCGCGCCCCGGCGATGCCCACCAGCGCGCCGACGGAGCTCAGCGCGTCGCTGCGGTGGTGCCAGGCGTCCGCCATCAGCGCGGAGGAGCCCAGCCGCCGCGCGTAGCCGCGCGTGTACCAGAACATGCCCTCCTTCACCGCGATGGACACGAGCGCCGCGACCAGCGCCAGCACACCTGGCATCGGAAGCGGCTCGCTCTGTGCGTCCAGCACGCGCCGCGCCCCGGCGAGGCCGATGAACAGCCCGGTGATCAGCAGGATCACCGCCAGCACGATGGCCGCCACGCACTCCAGGCGCTCGTGGCCAAATGGATGCTCGCGGTCCGCCGCCTTGCCCGACAGCTTCACGCCGATCACGACCACGACGGTGCTGAAGATATCGGACGCGGAGTGCACGGCGTCGGAGACCATCGCGCCGGAATGGGCGATCAGGCCCGCCGCCAGCTTACCCAGCGACAGCAGCAGGTTCACCGCGATCGAGACCATCGAGACCTTCATCGCCTGCTCGGAACGGTTGTCCATATGCCTCTCCTCCCCAATATACGAAAACCGCGGGACATGTCGTCATAGGACTGTCCCGCGGTCGCTCTGCGCTCGCTGTCACGGCTGTGACCCGGCAACTCAATGCCTGTTCAGGTGTTGGAAATATATTAGCGGACGGGGCGGGGATTAGTCAAGGGTAAATTAGGCGAATCCATGCCTTGCCCGCAATCCGGCCCAACAGATCCTTCGACTGCGCCTTGCTTCCGCAAGGCTCCGCTCAGGATGACACGCTTTTTATCGCCATATGGTAGAGACTTCGCTCAGGATGACACGCGTCGGGAAGCGATGTCATTCTGAGCGAAATGAAGCCGCAGGCGGAATGCAGTCGAAGAATCTGTCGGCTCCGATTCCAACGCGCATACTGAATGAAGAGGCAACCCCAGGCCAAAGCCCTACAGCTTCTTCACAAACAGGCACCTTATCGCGTTCAGCACGCACAGCACCATCACGCCCACGTCGGCGGCAATGGCCACCCACATGTTCGCCAGGCCCAGCGCGCTGAGCAGCAGGCACGCGGCCTTCACCGCCAGGGCGAAAGTGATGTTCTGCTTCACGATGCCCAGGCACTTGCGGGAGATGCGGATGGCCTTGGCGATCTTCATCGGATCGTCGTCCATCAGCACCACGTCCGCGGCCTCGATGGCGGCGTCGCTGCCCAGCGCGCCCATGGCGATGCCGATGTCGGCGCGGGAGAGCACCGGCGCGTCGTTGATGCCGTCGCCCACGAACGCCAGCTTCTTCGCGCCGCCCTCGTCCAGCAGCGCCTCCACGCAGGCCACCTTGTCCTGCGGCAGCAGCTGGGCGCGGTAGTCGGTGAGGCCGACCTCCTTGGCTACCTGCGCGGCCACGCCCTCGGCGTCGCCGGTGAGCATCACGGTGCGCTCCACGCCCGCGCGCTTCAGCGCCGCCACGGCCTCGCGGGCGTTCTCCTTCAGCTCGTCGGAGATCACGATGTGGCCCGCGTACTCGCCGTCCACGGCCACGTGGATGATCGTGCCCGCGTGGTGGCAGGGCCGGAAGGCCACGCCGACGCGGTTCATCAGCTTGTCGTTGCCCACGGCCACGTCGCGCCCGTCCACCTTCGCAAGGATGCCGTGGCCGCTGATCTCCTGCACATCCGTCACCCGCTGGGGGTCGATGTGCTTGCCGTAGGCCTTTTTCAGGCTTTGGCTGATGGGATGGGAGGAGTGGCACTCCGCCAGCGCCGCGTACTCCATAACGCGCCGGGCGTCGATCGGGTTGTGGTGCACGGCCGTGACCTCGAAGCTGCCCTTGGTGATGGTGCCGGTCTTGTCAAACGCCACCGCGCGCACCTTCGAGAGCGTCTCCAGGTAGTTGGAGCCCTTGATGAGGATGCCCTGGTTGCTGGCCCCGCCCAGCCCCGCGAAGAAGCTCAGCGGGATGCTGATGACCACCGCGCACGGGCAGCTGATGACCAGGAACGTGCAGGCGCGCAGCAGCCACTCGCGCCAGAGCGCGCCGGCGGAGGCGTAGGCCGCCGAGCCGACACCGGTCGCCAGCACGAACAGCGGCGGCAAAATGGCCAGCGCCAGCGCCGCGTAGCACACGAACGGCGTGTAGACGCGGG
>CACYET010000162.1 GCA_902773515.1 uncultured Eubacteriales bacterium
CCGCGCGGCAGCCTTGGCTTCCCTGTGTAAGGGGAGCTGTCGCCGTAGGCGACTGAGGGGTTGCCGGGGCGCGGTCCCACCGCCCGCCTCACCGCCCGCCCATGCGAAGAGAGGAACTGAGAATGCCGGGGGCCAGATTGCCACGGCCTTCCAGGCCTCGCAATGACGTGACTCGGACGTTCGGAACAGAAGACAGACCTGTGTATCCAGCGTACGTCATTGCGAGGAGCGAAGCGACGTGGCAATCTGGCCTCCCCACTATTAACTCCTCACTCCTCACTCCTCACTCCTAACCCTAAACATCCCCTGCCGGGACAGCGCCGCCCGCCCATCTTGACGAATTAACACAAACGCACTATGATATAATATGTACTAATTTACGCGACGGAGGGCTGTGTTTTGAACTACGACCAGAGCCGAATCCGCAATTTTTGCATTATTGCCCACATCGACCACGGCAAGTCCACGCTGGCGGACCGCATCCTGGAGCGTACGGGTGTGATGAAGCAGCGCGACATGACCGACCAGGTGCTCGACAGCATGGAGCTGGAGCGCGAGCGCGGCATCACCATCAAGTCGAAGGCGGTGCGCATGCCCTACACGGCCCGCGACGGCAGGGAGTATGAGCTGAACCTGATCGACACCCCCGGCCACGTGGACTTCACCTACGAGGTCTCCCGCGCGCTGGCCGCCTGCGAGGGCGCCGTGCTGGTGGTGGACGCCAGCCAGGGCATCGAGGCCCAGACGCTGGCCAACGTCTACATGGCGCTGGAGCACGATCTGGAGATCCGCCCGGTGATCAACAAGATCGACCTGCCCTCGGCCCAGCCGGAGGTGGTGAAGGGCGAGATTGAGGACGAGATCGGCCTCGACTGCGAGGGATGCCCGCTGGTGTCGGCCAAGCAGGGCATCGGCATCGACGACGTGCTGGAGGACATCGTCGCGAACGTCCCCGCGCCCACGGACGACCCCGACGCCCCGCTGCAGGCGTTGATCTTCGATTCCTACTACGACAACTATCGCGGGGCCATCTCCTCGGTGCGCGTGAAGGCGGGCAGCGTGAAGGTGGGCGACCGCATCCGCATGATGGCGGGCAAGTGCGAGTTCGACGTCACCGAGGTCGGGGCCTACCTGCCGCTGGGCTACAGCCCGCGCGAGAGCCTCTCCGCCGGCGAGGTGGGCTACATCGCCGCCTCCATCAAGGACATCGCCGACATCCGCGTGGGCGACACCATCACGCTGGCGGACCGGCCCGCGAAGGAGCCGCTCCCCGGCTACAAGCCGGTGCTGCCGATGGTGTACTGCGGCATCTATCCCGCCGACGGCGCGGACTACGAGACGCTGCGCGACGCGCTGGAAAAGCTGCGCTTGAACGACGCGGCGCTGTCCTACGAGCCGGAGACCTCCGTGGCGCTGGGCTATGGCTTCCGCTGCGGCTTCCTGGGGCTTTTGCACATGGAGATCATCCAGCAGCGCCTGGAGCGCGAGTTCGACCTCGACCTGGTCACCACCGCGCCGAGCGTCGTCTACAAGGTGGTCAAGACCGACGGCGAGACCGTGTTCATCGACAACCCCACGAACCTGCCCCCGGTGCAGGAGATCGACTGGATGGAGGAGCCGATGGTGGACGCGCAGGTGATCACCCCGCAGGACTACGTCGGCGCGATCATGGAGCTCTGCCAGGACAAGCGCGGCACGTTCCGCGACATGAAGTACATCGAGGGCGGGCGCGTGCTGCTCAAGTACGACCTGCCGCTGAACGAGGTCATCTATGACTTCTTCGACCAGCTGAAGTCCCGCACGCGCGGCTACGCCTCGTTCGACTACGAGCTGAAGGGCTACGAGCGCAGCGACCTGGTCAAGCTGGACATGCTCCTGAACGGCGAGCAGTGCGACGCGCTGTCGATCATCGTGCACCGCGACCGGGCCTATCCCCGCGGCCGCAGCATCGCCGAAAAGCTGAAGGAGGCCATCCCGCGCCAGCTGTTCGAGATCCCGATCCAGGCGGCCATCGGCGGCAAGGTCATCGCCCGCGAGACGGTGAAAGCCCTGCGCAAGGACGTGCTGGCCAAGTGCTACGGCGGCGACATCTCCCGCAAGAAGAAGCTGCTGGAAAAGCAGAAGGAGGGCAAAAAGCGCATGCGCCAGGTCGGCAGCGTGTCCGTGCCCAGCGAAGCCTTCATGGCGGTGCTGAAGATGGATTGACGCAGTCAATCCATTTTGTGAGAGTTAAGAGTTTAGAGTTCAGAGTTGAGATTAAACGGCTATTATCTAAACTCTCAACTCTCAACTCTAAACTCTTGATACTACCGAGGCTTAAATGAAGTCGCTTTCATTGTATTTGCACGTTCCCTTCTGCGCATCGAAGTGCGCGTACTGCGATTTCGCGTCGTATCCCGGCCGGGAGGGGGACTGGGCGCGGTACTTCGTGGCGCTGTGGGACGAGCTCGACGGCTGGGGGCCGGAGCTCGACGGATATCGGGTCGCCACGGCGTTCTTCGGCGGCGGCACGCCCACGCTGGTGCCCGCCGAGCGGATCGCCGAGACGCTGGAGCGCTGCCGCGACGCGCTGCCCTTCGCGCCGGGCGCGGAGATCACGATCGAGGGCAACCCCGGCACGCTGACGCCGGAAAAGCTGCGCGTCTATCGGCGGGCCGGGATCGACCGGCTGTCGCTGGGCGCGCAGAGCTTCGACGACGGCCTGCTCCGGTCACTGGGCCGCATCCACGCGGCGGCGCAGGTCGGCGAGGCCGTGCGCATGGCCCGGGACGCGGGCTTCGACAACATCAACCTCGACCTGATGTACGCGCTGCCGGGGCAGACGGCCGACCAGTGGCGCGCGACGCTGGACGCGGCGGTGGCGCTGGGCGTGGAGCACATCTCCGCCTACAGCCTGATCGTGGAGCCGGGCACGCCGATGGCATCCCGCGTGGCGCGCGGCGAGGCCGCCGTTTCCGATGACGACGCCGTGAACGCAATGCAGCGGATGGCCGTCTCCCGGCTGGCGGACGCGGGCTACGCGCGCTACGAGATATCGAACTACGCCAAACCCGGCTTCGAGTGCCGCCACAACCTCGTCTACTGGAACCGGGGCGAATAACTGGGCCTGGGGTGCGCGGCGCACTCGCTGCTGCATGAGACGCGCTTTTCCAACCCCGCGTCGCTGGAGGCGTACCTTTCAGGAGAACGGCGGCTGGACGCGCGGCAATTGACCGACGCCGAGCGGATGGACGAGACGCTGATGCTCACCACCCGCACGGCGCGGGGCCTGGACCTTATCGCCTGGGAGCGCGAATTCGGCGCGCCGTTTGCCGCGGGCCGGGAGGCCGCGCTGCGGCGGCTGTCGGACGGCGGCTTTATCGAGATCAACGGGGGCTTCCTGCGCCTGACCCTGCGGGGCATGGAGGTGCAGGACGCCGTGGTGCTGGAACTGACGGAGGCTTGAACATGAACGGATGGATGGGGCGCCTGGCGATGCTGCTGTGCCTGTGCGTGCTGGCCGGTGCGTGCGTCGGCGGCGCGCTGGCGGAGGACGCCGGTGAGGCGCGGGACATCACGAAGAAGTGCGCGATCAAGGTGTCCGAGGGCGACAAGGACAAGATGCTGGACGGCAGCATCAGCTCGTCCTGGTCCTGCGCGCACCGCGGGGCCTACGTGGGCCTGAAGCTGCCGGACGGCGCGGCGGGCTGGCTGCGCGTGGAGTGGTTCTTTGACCCGACGGACTTCGAGCTGACCGAGTACGACGCCGACAAGAACGTGCTGCGCACGCGCGACAAGACCAGCACCTTCCCCAGCATCTACATGCTGTTTGACCTCGACCCGAACACCAAGTACGTCAAGCTCCAGCTGAACCGCACGGACCAGAAGATCTGCAACCTGCGCGTCTACAGCGCCGGAACGCTGCCGCGCGACGTGCAGCAGTGGCAGCCGCCGGTGGACAAGGCCGACGTGATGGTCGTCTCCGCCCACCAGGACGACGAGCTGATCTTCATGGGCGGCACGATCCCCTACTACGCCACGGCGCTGAAGAAGCCCACCGAGGTGGTGTACATGGCCAACTGCAACCGCCAGCGGCGCAATGAAGCGCTGAACGCGCTGTGGAAGATGGGCGTGAAGAACTACCCGGTGTTCATCAACCTGAAGGACGACAAGGTGGGCTCGATTGCCGAGGCCGTGAAGCTCTGGGGCGGCAAGGACAACGTGCTTCGGCTGCAGGTCGAGCAGATCCGCCGCTTCAAGCCCGAGGTGATCGTCACGCACGACCTGGACGGCGAGTACGGCCACAACCAGCACAAGGTGACGGCCCAGGCGATGAAGTACGCCATCGACGCCGCGGCCGACCCCGCGCAGTTCCCGGAGTCCGCCGAGGTCTACGGCGCGTGGCAGGTGAAGAAGCTGTACCACCACCTGTATAAGGAAAACCAGATCATGATGGACTGGGAGACGCCGCTGGACAGCCTGAACGGCTATTCGCCGCTGAAGGTGGCCGAACTGGGCTTCGAGGAGCACGTCTCGCAGAAGGAGTACTACCGCATCAAGAGCCACGGCACCTACGACAACGCCAAGTTCGGCCTCTACTTCAGCACTGTCGGCGCGGACGTGGCCAAGGACGACTTCCTGGAGAATATCGACCCGAACGAGCCGATACGTTTGAACAAATACCTCGCAAATGCCGGTGTGTGCAGCCGCCGCGAGGCAGACACTTTCATACAGGCC
>CACYET010000163.1 GCA_902773515.1 uncultured Eubacteriales bacterium
CCCGGCAGTGCCGGGTTCCAATTGCTGCCGCGCGGTAAAGCGTAACGGGGCAACTGGATTCAGGCGGGCGGCGCATCGCCGCCCCTACGTTTTATGGAGAGAAATCTCTACCCGATGATGATGACATTCTCCCCGCGCTTGCAGTGCTCGAACAGCCACTTGGCGTCCGCCACCTGCAGCCGCACGCAGCCGTGGGAGGCGGGGTTGCCCAGCGCGTACAGCGAGCCGCTGCGCAGGCTGTGCTCGTTGTCGGAGGAGTAAATGACCGAGTGGAACAGGATGTCGCCCTCGATCTCAAACGAATACTGCGCCCAGCAGTAGAACTTCTTGAAGTAGTGCCAGCGGTTCAGCGGATGGCCGTCCAGGAAGATGCCGTGGGGCGTGGAGTCGTGCAGGCCGGTGGAGCAGGTGAAGGTCTGCACCAGGTCGTAGGCCCCCAGCATGTTGCGCTCGTAGATTTCCACCACCTGACGGTCCAAGCTCACCTCGATGCGGTAGGGGAAGGGCTTGGCTGCGGCGTTCTCGGAGAACAGGATCGTCTGAGTCGCCTCGTCCGGCTTGCCCGTCTCCGGCAGCCCGTTGGTCGCCTGAAACGCCTTCAGCGCGTTGCGGCTCTCCCGGCCAAACAGGCCGTCGACGCCGATCTTCGGCAGGTAGTAGAGGCTGTAGAGGCGGTGCTGGACGCGCTGCATCTCCACGGTGTCGTCCGTGTCGTCGGTCACGAAGCCGAACAGCCCGCTCTCCAGCGCCTTTATGGCCTCGACGGACAGCGCCTTCGGGTCGGAAAACAGCGGCGCGCTGGGCGAATTGCGGCTCTCCAGGTATTTGCGGGCGCGCTCGATGGCCGACTCCAGTCCGGCGTCGTACTTGCCGCAGGGGATGCGCGTGGAGATGCCGCTGGCCATCAGCGCGTTTTCCACATTGCGCACCACCTGGCCGCTGTCGCCGGAGGCGATGTCGTGCGGCGCGCAGTACTCGGCCGGCGGCGCTTCGATCGAAAACAGCGCGTCGAAGGTCTCCCGGTCGGCCAGCCCGTCCTTCTGCATCACGCACTGGCCCTGAAACAGCTTCATCGCCTCGATGGCGTAGTCGTCCAGCACGTCGTCGGGCGTCATATCCATGTAGCCCAACTGGACCAGCCGCCGCTCGATGCGCTGCGCCTCGCTGTCGCTGACGCCGGGGGTCACGTCCCGCAGGTAGGTGGAGTACTGGTCGCTGTACAGGCAATACTGCGTCAGCGGCGAGGCCACGCCGTCGGCCGTGATGCCGTCGGTGTAGCCCTGCTCGATCAGGTGGTTCTGGAACGCGCGCACGGCGCTGACCGTGGCCTGCGCGTACTGCCCGTCGATCTCGCCGTCGTAGAAGCCGTAGAGCGCCAGCCGCCGCTGCAGCCGCTCCACCTCGTCGCCCTTGCTGCCGCTGGACAGCGAGGCCGGCAGGGCCAGCGCGGCGTCTGAAAACAGCGTATCCAGCGTGACGCGGTCGGCCTTGCCGTTGACGCTCAGGTTGTTCAGCCGCTGAAACAGCTTCATCGCGTCGGTGGAGTGCGGGCCGATGATGCCGTCGGCGTAGCCGTCCAGGTAGCCCAGGTCGATCAGCCGCTGCTGCACGTCCTTGGCGGTGGCGCTGGCGGGGTCGACGTGGGTCAGCGCGTCGAGCGTCGCCCGGTCCAGGTGCCCGCTGGCGTCCAGCCCGGCCTGCTGCTGGTAGTCCCTCAGCGCCGCCTCGGTCTGGGGCCCGTACGCGCCGTCGGCGCGGCCGCGCAGGAAGCCGAGGTCGATCAGCCGCTGCTGGGCCTGGCGCAGCGACGCATAGTCGCCGTCCAGCCAGTCGGATGATTCCTCCGCGAATGCGCATGCGCACAGCATGAGGGCCAGCATGAGGGTGAGGGTTTTCAGCGCGCGGCGAGTGAACATAGGACGCCTCCATGATTTTGTGGTAGTATAAATTATAGCATCATATCAGGGGGCGTTGGTGACAGGAAAATGGCTTTAAAGGGAAAACTTGCGTCTACCCCGGCGGAGCGGCGCATAGCCTTGTAACGGGCGCAACCGACGGACGCGGAGGTGTTTTTCGTGCAGATTCCCTGGGAGCTGATACTGTCCTTCGCCATAGGGCTCACGCTGCTGTGCCTGATCGGCTATCTGCTGCTGGTGCCCATGCGGTTCATGTGGCGGCTGATGGCGGGCGGCGTGCTGGGCGCGCTGGCGCTGGGGCTGGTGAACCTGCTGGGCGGGCTCATGGGCTTCGCGGTGCAGGTCAACCCGTTCACGGCCATGGCCGTGGGCTTCCTGGGCCTGCCCGGAGCCGCACTGGTGGTGGCGCTGCAGCTGTTGATGTAAAAAGAACCAGATTGCCACGTCGGCTTCGGCTGCGCCTTCGCCTCCTCGCAATGACGTATGATGCGGCATGTGGGGTTGTACCTCTATACTGACAAAATACAACCCTGCCGTCCAAAATAATGTCATTGCGAGGAGGGCATCAGCCCGACGTGGCAATCTGGTTCTTCTGCTAATCTGAGTTCTGCCGGTTACTTCCCGCCCTTTTCCACCGTCACGGTCGGGACGAGCTTCTCCAGTCCTTCGAGCAGCTGCTCATCGGTGGGGCAGGCGTCGGCGCTGTCGCCGCCGCCCTCCATGCGCAGCACGATGCAGCTGTCGTGCGGGGCGTCGATGTAGGCGCGGACGGCCCGGCGATAAGCGGCGCTCTGGGTGGCCTCGTCGGCGGCTTCTTCCGCGGGCTCAGCGGCCTCAGTCGGTTCCTCCGCGGCTTCGTCGGCAGGCTCAGCGGCCTCCCCGGACGCCTCCGCGGGGCGCTCGCCGTAGAGGAAGTAGTAGACGGTCTGCCCGGCGATCTCCTTGCTCTGCACGTCGCCGACCTCGGCGTTTTCGACGCCCGCGAGCGTGGTGGCGGCGTAGCGGCTCATGGCCTCGGCGGCGGCGTGGCCGGTGGAGACGACCGCGGTCTGGATCGTCGCGCCCTCGTCCTGCGCGGTGAACACATATTCGTTCAGGCGCGCGTCGCCCGTGCTGACCTTGGCCTCACGGGTGAAGCCCTCCAGTTCGCCGATCTCGCCCAGCTTGAAGTAGCGGAAGCCGCCGCGGGTGTTGCTGCCGTTCACGATCAGCCAGTTGTCGCCGTCCGCGACGATCGCGTCGTCCTTCACCTTCAGCGCACCGTCGTCATAGCGGAACAGGAAGAACGCGGCGACGGCGACCGCCGCTGCCAGCAGGCACAGCAGGACGATGTCCCGCTTGCTCAGGTACGGCTTCTTGGCGTTTTGCTTGCGAAAGCCCTTCGATCTTGCGCTTTTCTTGGCCATGGTTGGGTCATCCTTTCAAATAGCGGTTGGGGATATTATAGCATGATTGTCGGCGTGCTGCCCTGCGGGGCCCGCCGACCCGGAAAACGTGCCGTTTTCCTAATCATTATAGCACATTCGGGGCGGTTTGTGTCAATGGTTCGAAAAAAGATCCTTCGCTGCGCTCAGGATGACAGGTCGGCGGTTTTTTTGCCGTTGTCATCCTGCGCGAAGCGAAGGATCATTCCCATCCAATGGGGTTATGACCTCAGTTCCCCGACAACACCGTGCCGGGCACCAGGTATTCCGCCGCGCCGCAGTCCGGGCAGGCCGCGAGGCCCTGCGCCAGCGCGTCGTCGCGGGGGATCAGCGTGACCTTTCCGCTGAAGGACGCGCACTTGTCGCTGGTGTGGCACACTTTATTCTCGTCCAGCCACATCACCGGCACGCCCAGCAGGTCCGCCGACGTGGGATTGCAGTTGCCGCACGCGTGCTTGCCCAGCGCCACGGCCTCGGCCAGCGTTCCGGCGGGGGCGTTGCTCATGCCCACGCAGTTGGGGGACGCGTGGTAGCCCTTGCTGCTCTCATAGTAGTACACGACCAGCTCCCCGGCGGGCTTGAGCGCGATGGCGGGATCGACCACCTCCGGCTCGGGCGTGGGGGTGGGGGCGGGGAACACGCTCTCCACGTAGGCGTTCGCGCCGCAGTCCGGGCAGGCCTCATAGCCCGCCGCCACGGCGTCGGCCAGCGGCATCAGCCGCCAGTCGCCCGAGAAGGAGGGGCACTCGTCGGTGGTGTGGATGCGGTTCTTGCCGTCCACCCAGGCGACGTGTTCCTCGCTGAGGATGCTCTCCTGGGGCATGTCGCAGGAATTGCACGTGTGCTTGCCCGCCGCGAACGCCTCCGCCAGCGTGTGCTGCGGCGCGTTGCGCATGTCGTGGCGGGTGGCGCTGCGGTGGAAGCCCTTGCTGCCCTCGTCGTAGTAGTACACGGTGGCCTCGCCCGCGGGCTTCACGGTAAAGGCGGCGGGCGCCTCGGTGGCCTCGACGGCCTCGGTGGGTTCGGGCGTCGCGGCCTCGGTGGCCTCGGGCGTCGCGGCCTCGGCGGGCGCTTCGGTGATTTCCGCGGGGACCTCGGTAGCCTCGGCGGCTTCCTCGGTGGCTTCGGGCAGCGCGGCCTGGATGGGCGACGCGACCGCCTCCGCGGGTTCCTCGGTGACTTCCGCAGGCGCCTCGGCGGGGGCCTCGGTGGCTTCCGCGGGTTCCTCGGTGGGGGCTTCGGTGGCTTCCGCGGGCTCCTCCGTGGGCGCCTCGGTGGCTTCTGCGGGCTCCTCGGTGGGCGCCTCGGTGGCTTCTGCGGGCTCCTCGGCGGGAGCGCCGGCGACGAAGCCTTCCGGCGTC
>CACYET010000164.1 GCA_902773515.1 uncultured Eubacteriales bacterium
CCGCATCCATCCCGGCCGCATCGAAGAGATGGTGGAGAAGGCCAAGCGCGAGGTGGACAACCAGATCCGCGAGGCCGGCGAGCAGGCCATCTTCGAGACGAACCTGCACGGCATCCATCCGGAGCTGGTGAAGCTGCTGGGCCGCATGCGCTACCGCACCTCCTACGGCCAGAACGTGCTCCGGCATTCCATCGAGGTCAGCCACCTGGCGGGCGTCATGGCCGCCGAGCTGGGCGCGGACGTGACCCTGGCCAAGCGCGCGGGCCTGCTGCATGACATCGGCAAGGCCATCGACCACGAGGTCGAGGGCACGCACGTCACCATCGGCGCGGACCTGGCCAAGAAGTTCCGCGAGAACGACCTGGTCGTGAACGCCATCGCCGCGCACCACGGCGACGTGGAGCCCAAGAGCGTCGAGGCCGTGCTGGTGCAGGCCGCCGACGCCATCTCCGCGGCGCGCCCCGGCGCGCGGCGCGAGTCGCTCGAGAACTACATCAAGCGCCTGGAGAAGCTGGAGAGCATCGCCTACTCCTTCGACGGCGTGGAGACCTGCTACGCCATCCAGTCGGGCCGCGAGGTGCGCGAGGACGTCAACGACGCCGGTACGCTCATCCTCGCCCGCGAGATCGTCAAGCGGATCGAGAAGGAGATGGAGTACCCCGGCCAGATCAAGGTCAACGTCATCCGCGAGACCCGCGCGGTGGAATTCGCCAAGTAGCAGCCTGAGGCTGCGCGCGATTGCTGCCGCGCACATGGACCCGGCCCTTGCCCCCATAGATTCAAGGGGCAAGGGCCGGCGTTTGTATGGGATCGAACAATCGCTGCCGCGCGCATGGACACGGCCCCCTGTGCCACTGATTCAAGCACAGGGGGCTGGCGTTTTGTCATTGACATTTTGCTGGAGAAAACCAGATTGCCACGTCGGTCAAAGCTTCGCTTTGCCCTCCTCGCAATGACGTGCGGCGCTTTGCACTGACTGCTTGCGTCATTGCGAGGCGGAGCGCAGCGACGACGTGGCAATCCGGTCTCCTTAGTGACTCACTGGTAAATCTCGCTCCGGTGGCCGACCTCGAGCATCAGGATCACGAGCCGGTCGTCGCGGATCTCCGCGATCAGGCGGTAGTTGCCCACGCGGTAGCGCCACAGCCCGCTGAGGTTGCCGGACAGGGCCTTGCCGTGGGCGCGGGGATTGGAGCAGTGGACGAGGTTCTTGTCGATCCACTTCATGATCATCGCGCGAACGCCGGAATCCATCTTGCGAAGCGTTCTCTGGGCGGACTTGGCGTAGTCGACGGTATACTGCTTCATTCCAGCCCAAACTCCTTCATCAGTTCTTCATGGCTGATGGTCTCCGGATCGGCCAGGTATTCGGCGTAGGCCTTCTCCGCGGCGCGGATGTCGAGCTCGTCCTCGATCTTCTCCAGCGCGGCGCGGCGCATGAAATCGCTGACGGTGATGCCGTGCAGACGGGCGTAGTCCTTGATCAGGCGGGTCTCCTCGTCGCCCATGCGAACGGTCATGGTCATGATATCGCCCCCTTCCGTAATACATTGTAATACGGAAGGGGGCGCGTTGTCAATAGCCAAATGATTCGGGTGAGTCACGGGGACAGGTTCCTTGACTCACTTTTTTGAGTCAAGGAACCTGTCCCCGTGACTCATTTCGCCCTCAGGCCAATCCCTTGCGCCGCTTCTTGCACTCGTACATCGTGGCGTCGGCGGCCTGCACGCAGGCGTCCAGCGTGCGGGGGTCGCCGGTTTGGACGTCGATCACGCCCACGCTGAGGCCGAGGCGATAGGGCACGTCGAGGTTGACCCTGTCGGCGGCCTCCTGGATGGCGGCCTCGATGCCCGTCTCCTTGCGGGAGGCCACGATCAGGAATTCGTCGCCGCCGTAGCGCATCAGGAAGTCGGCCGGGTCGCACACGCTGCGCAGTATCCTGGCGGCGGTGCGGATGGCCTCGTCGCCGATCTCGTGGCCAAAGCGGTCGTTGATGCCCTTCATGTCGTCCATGTCCACGAACAGTATGCGCACGCCGCCGTCGCGGACCATGAAGGCCTCGAAGGTCTGCTGGCCGAAGCGCTCATAGCCGAAGCGGTTGTACAGGCCGGTCAGCGCGTCGTGGACGTACAGGTTGTCCAGCACGTCGTTCAGCTGCCGCAGCAGGCACTTCTTGCGCACGTTCTCGATGGCGATCTCCAGGAAGCTGAAGATGCTCTTGTGCAGGTTCAGCTTGGCGGCCTCGCTGATGCCGTTCATCACGATGTAGCCGATGGAGTAGGTGTTGTAGTGCAGCGGGTAGAACACCAGGAAGCGCTCGCGGCCCAGCAGCGACCACGGCAGCAGGCTTTGGGTCGGGAAGCGCGCCAGGCGCAGGCTGTCCGCCAGGCCGGGCTTGCCGGAGCCGCACGCGGCCAGCACCATTTCCTTGCCGAAGGCCTCGGAGTTCTGCTGCCACAGCTTCTTTTCGTAGTTGTCGTAGTAGTAGTCGTTGATGCACAGGTACACGCTGTCACAGCCGAAGATCTCGTGGTTGTGCTCCACGGTGCTCATCAGTTCCTGCAGCGTCGAGGCCTCGAAGAGTTCCCCGGCCATGTCGTCCTGCAGGGTGTAAAAGTTCTTCAGGAAGCGGGTCTGCTGGAAGTACTTGTCGCGGATGGTGCCGGGGCGGGACACGTCCTTGCAGCCGCAGGACTCCGAGTGGATGATGCTGTAGCCGTAGGACACCATGTCGTCCACATCCTCGCCGTCGATCTTCTTCAGCAGCACCTCCATCGCGTGATAGTCCAGCTTGGAATAGTCGCGGTGGATGGTGGACAGGCGGGGGCTGGAGAGCTCGGCGCTGTTCACGTTGTCGAAGCCGGTCACCATCACGTCCCGGGGGATGCGCACGCCGTGCTCGGTCAGCGTCTCGATCATGCCCAGGGCCATCTCGTCGTTGGCGCAGACGAACGCGTCCGGCAGGGGCTTGTCGGAGTCGAGCCAGCGCTGGGCCACCCGGTTGCCGTCGGTGGTGCGCCAGGTGCAGGGGATGACCATCATGTTCGGCCCGGCCACGCCGTTGTCGCGGCAGGCCTGCTCAAAGCCCTCGCGGCGCTGCGGTGCCTCGGGGCAGTCGTTGTCCAGCAGGCCCGTCAGGTACACCAGCCGCCGCGCGCCGTGGTCGCGGATCAGATGGGCGGTGATGTCGTACTGGGCGCGCGCGTTGTCCACGCTCACCAGCGTGCAGCCGGGAATGGGGCAGTCCAGCGTCACGGCGGGCACCCCGGACTCAGCCACCTTGCGGGTCAGCGCCTCGCGCGTCGCCCGGCGCACGATCTGGCTGCCTTGGATCAGTATGCCGTCAAACTGTTTGAGGTCCGGCAGGTCATAGATGGCGTATTCGCTGCGGTCGGTGGGGCTGTCCGTCTCCTTGCCGAAGCAGTCAAACACGCACAGGCGCACGTTCTCGTGCTCGTCCACGAAGCGCCGGATGCCGCGCAGCGTGGCCTCCACCAGCTCGTAGTTCCAGTCCGCGGTGAAAAATGCAATACGATAGTTGCGCATGACTTCGCTCTCCAAATCGCGTCAGGATTTCCATGTCACACTTATCCGTATACTATAATAATATGTAATGGGGAAATAATCAAGGGGTCGGCACAAATTACACGTTGAAAATGTGGGATATGGCGCGGGGAAGGCGAAATGAGGGCGGGCGCGGGAACGGTATTCCCGTTCCCGCGCCCGCCCGTAATAATGCGATGCCTTATCCCTTCTTCACCAGCCGGTGATAGCTCTTCTTGCCCTTCTTGATGAGCAGGCCGTCGCCGTCCAGCATGTCGGGGGTGATGCGGTACTCCGTGTCGGTGATCTTCTCGTCGTTGACGGTCAGGCCGCCGGCGGCCATCGTCTGGCGGGCCTCCTTGTTGCTCTTGCACAGGCCGACGCGGGCGACCCACGCCAGCAGGCGGTTTTCGCCCTCCAGCTCCGCCGGGTCGACCTCGGTGGTGGGCACGGAACCGGCCAATCCGCCGCCGCCGAATAACGCTTCTGCGGCCTGCTGGGCCTTCCGGGCCTCCTCCTCGCCGTGCACGTTCTTGGTGACCTCGAAGGCCAGCACGCGCTTGGCCTCGTTGATGGCGCTGTCCTTCAGCGCGCCGAGGCGGCGCACCTCGTCCATCGGCAGGAACGTGAGCAGGCCCAGGCACTTCTCCACGTCCTGGTCGTCCACGTTGCGCCAGTACTGGTAGAAGTCGTAGGGGCTGCACTTGTTCGGGTCGAGCCACAGCGCGCCCTTCTCGGTCTTGCCCATCTTGCGCCCGTCGTGGGTCAGCAGCAGCTGGAACGTGAGCGCGAAGGACTTGTGGCGGCCCATTTCCTCGCCGTTCTTCTCGTGGTAGTAGCGGCGGATCAGGTCCGCGCCGGCCAGCATGTTGCTCCACTGGTCGTCGCCGCCGCACTGCAGCTCCACGCCGAAGCGCTTGTTCAGCTCCAGGAAGTCGTAGCTCTGCATCAGCATGTAGTTGAACTCGAGGAACGTCAGTCCGCGCTCCAGGCGCTGCTTGTAGCACTCGGCCGTCAGCATGCGGTTGACGGAGAACATCGCGCCCACGTCGCGCAGGAAGTCGATGTAGTTCAGGCCGCGCAGCCAGTCGGCGTTGTTCACGATCTGGGCGCCGTTGGGCTTGGAGGCGTCGAAGTCCAGGAAGCGCTCCATCTGCTTTTTGATGTGCGCCACGTTGCTGTCGATGTCCTCCACGGTCAGCACCTTCCTCAGGTCGCTCTTGCCGGAGGGGTCGCCGATCATGCCGGTGCCGCCGCCCATCAGCGCGAAGGGCTTGTGGCCCGCCTTTTGCAGGTGCGCCATGGCCATGATCGGGATGTAGTGGCCGATGTGCAGGCTGTCCGCCGTGGGGTCGAAGCCCACGTAGAAGGACACCATGCCCTCGTCAAAGGCCTTGTACAGCTCGTCCTCAAAGGTGATCTGCTTGACAAACCCGCGATCCTTCAATAAGTCCAGTGCGTTCATAGCGTATCGTTCCTTTCTGAAATAGGTGGTTTCGTTTTACAGTGAAGAGATGACCTGTCCCAGCCGCGCCATGCCTTCCTCGATCGTGGGGATGTCGCACATCGAGAAGTTCAGCCGCAGCGTGTTCATGTGCCCGCCGTCGGGATAGAAATGC
>CACYET010000165.1 GCA_902773515.1 uncultured Eubacteriales bacterium
CGCGCCCACGCCGGCCACCCGGGCCCCGGCCTGCTCCAGCAGCGCGATCCCGCCGAAGGCCGCCTCGCCGTTGGCCATGAAGTCGTCGATCAGCAGCACGTTGTCGCCGGGCTTGACGAAATCCGTCTTGAGCGTTAGCAGGTAGGGGGCGTTCTTCGTGAACGAAAACACCTCCCGCTGGATGATGCCGTCCTTGAGGATGCTGGACACGGACTTCTTCATGATCACCATCGGCAGGTCCATCGCCAGCGCGGTCATGGCCGCGGGCGCGATGCCCGAGGACTCGATGGTGGCGATCCGCGTGATGCCCGCGTCCGCGAAGCGCCGGGCAAACTCCTCACCGCACGCCTTCATCAGCTTCACGTCCACCTGGTGGTTCAGGAACGAGTCCACCAGCAGCACGTGCTCGCTGAGCGCGCGACCTTCCTTAAGAATGCGCTTTTTCAACAGTTCCATGGCTTCCTCCTTATGAGAGTTTAGAGTTGAGAGTTGAGAGTTTAGATCAAAGTGCCCGTCACAAACGGTAACTTCATCTGAACTCTAAACTCTGAACTCTCAACTCTTTGTCTCTTTGCTTTCCTCGGCTTGTTGTTCTTCCGCCTCGCCCAGCACCTCGACGATCGCCCACTCCACGCGGCGGTCGGCGATCTCCTCCACGCGGATGCGCAGGCCGAAGCACTCCACCACGGGGTGCTCGCCGTCGGCGGGGATCTCGGTCAGTCGGCTGAAGATCAGCCCGCCCAGCGTGTCGTACTCCTCGTCCTCCGGCAATTCGATGCCCAGCGTCTCGGCCACGTTCTCCAGCTCCGCCGAGCCGGACACGCGCCAGCGCGTTTCAGACAGCTGCGTGATCTGCGGCTCCTCCTGGGCGTCGAACTCGTCGTAGATGTTGCCGACGATCTCTTCCAGCAGATCCTCCAGCGTGATCAGCCCGCTGGTGCCGCCGTACTCGTCCACGACGATGGCCATGTGCTGCTTGCGCGACTGCATCTCCTGGAACAGCACGTCCGTGCGCACCGACTCCGGCACGAAGTGCGCGGGGCGGATCAGCTCCTTCAGCGGCGCGCGCCGGCCCTCCACCTGGCTGATCAGGTAGTCGCGGGTGGTGAGGATGCCCAGCACGTTGTCGATGCTGTCCTCGTACACCGGGAAGCGGGAAAGGCCGCTCTCGCGGATGGTCTCGAGGATCTCCTCGTCGGTGGAGTCGATGTCGATGGCGGTGATGTCCTTGCGGTGGATCATGCAGTCCGAGGCGTCCATGTTGTTGAACTCGAAGATGTTTTCGATCATCTCCTTCTCGTCCGCCTCGATCGCGCCCTTCTCCTCGCCGATGTCCACCATCTGCAATATGTCCTCCTCGGTCACGGCGTCGCCGGTGTCCGCGGGCTTGATGTTGAAGGGCTTGAGCGCCAGCGCGCCCAGCGTAAGACAGAGGCGCGTGAGGGGAGAGAGCACGGCCAGCGTTCCCTCGCTGACGGCGCTGACGCGGTCGAACAGGCCCTCGCGCCAGTGGGCGGCCAGGTGTCCGGGCACGACGCCCGCCAGCACGAATGCGACGAGCAGGAAGGGGATCAGCACGCAGAAGGCGGCCAGCGGCGCGCCGAAGGCGATCTCGGCGGCGGTGAAGCGGGCCGCGAGCCCCGGGCCGAAGGCGGCGCACGCGGCGACGCCCGCGCAGATGAGCAGCAGCGCGTGGGCCATGCGGAACTCGCCGAACTCGGCACGCTCCGAGCGCTTGATCAGGCGCAGCGCGCGGCGGGCCTTGGCGTCGCCCTCGTCCGCCCTGCGGTTGATCTCGCCCTCGTCGAGAAAGGGAATGGCGGCGTCGGCGATGCGCACGACGGCGGCCAGGATCAGCAGAACAAGCGAAATGATACTCGGACCGAACGGGTCGTCCATGATGGGAGAAACCTCCTTGTACGGGTCAAATGGATCGTCATACGCTACTATTATATCACGATTGTCGGCGTCTTTCCTAATCATTATAACACATATTGGGACGTTTACATCGAATGTGTGGAAAAATTGTGTAAGGGAATGTGGATTTGCCTATTTCCTTCGCCAATGCTATAATATCCCTGGTGATGCGGATGAACACATACGACCAGGATATGGCGCTGGCGCGCGAGATCGCGCGGCGGGCGGCCGACGTCGGCGGGCGGGCGATGCTCGTGGGCGGCGTCGTGCGCGACGGCCTGCTGGGCATCGAGTGCAAGGACATCGACCTGGAGGTCTACGGCATGCGGCCGCAGGCCCTGAAGGCGCTGCTTTCCGAGCTCGGCGAGGTGGTGGAGAAGGGCGCGAGCTTCGGCGTATACGGCCTGAAGCACTCGAACCTCGACATCGCCATGCCGCGCAAGGAGAGGCGCACCGGCGACCGGCACACCGACTTCGACGTGTCCGTGGACCCAAACCTGTCCTTCGGGGACGCCAGCATGCGCCGCGACTTCACGATCAACGCCATGATGCGCGACGCGCTGACGGGCGAGCTGATCGACCTGTGGGGCGGGCAGGCGGACCTCGCGGCGCGGATCGTCCGCCACGTGAGCGACAAAACCTTCCCCGAGGACGCGCTGCGCGTGTTCCGGGCGGCGCAGTTCGCGGCGCGGCTGGGCGGCGAGATCGCGCCCGAGACCGAGGCGCTCTGCGCGCGGATGGACGTGACGCGGCTGTCGGTGGAGCGCGTGTTCGACGAGCTGGGCAAGGCGCTGTTGAAGGCGGAGAAGCCGTCTACATTCTTCCGCGCGCTGCGGCGCATGGACCACTTGAAGGAGTACTTCCCCGAGATCGAGGCGTGCGTCGGCGTCCGGCAAAATCCCGTCTACCACCCCGAGGGCGACGTGTTTGAGCACACGATGCTGGTGCTGGACTGCGCGGCGGCGCTGCGCGGGCGGGCGAAGTGGCCGCTGGGCTTCATGCTGGCGGCGCTGACGCACGACCTGGGCAAGCCGCTGGCGACGCAAATCCAGCCGGACGGCAAGATCACCTCCTACGGCCACGAGGTCATCGGCCTGCCCGCGTGCGAGGCGCAGCTGCGGCGGCTGACCAACCAGACCCGGCTGATCGAGTACGCGAAGAACATGATGTGGCTGCACATGCGGCCCAACGTGATGGCCCGGTGTCGCTCCAAGAGGAAAAAGACGCGGCAGATGTTCGACATGAGCGTGTGCCCGGAGGATCTGATACTGCTCTCCCGGGCCGACGCCTCCGGCAAGCTGGACGAGCCCTACGACGAGGCCTTTGAGGCGTTCCTCACCGAGCGCCTGGCGGACTATCGGCAGGTGATGGCGCGCCCGATGGTGACGGGCAAGGACCTCGTGGCCGCGGGGCTCGCGCCCGGGCCGGACTTCTCCCGCTGGCTGGACCGCGCCAAACAGCTCCACTTCTCCGGCCAGGACAAAGCCCACGCCCTGCGGCAGGTGCTGAACGAGGCGAAGAAGGAGAGAGGGAGTAGGGAATAGGGAGTAGGGAGTAGGGTGTGCCCCCAAAGCTATTCCTACTGCCTACTCCCTACTGCCTACTCCCTGTCTCTTATGTGCATTTTCTCCAAAACCTCCGCCAACAACCCCCCCGGGGGCTTGCGGCGGGGGTTTTGTTTCCTCTATAATCGCGGTATAAACCGACAGAAAAAGAGGGATGACACATGCACATGGCGGACGCGCTGCTCTCCCCGGCGGTCGCGGCGACGATGTTTGTCGCCTCCGGCGTCGCGGCGGGCTACTCCATCCATCAGCTGAAGAAGGACGACAACCCCCAGAAATTGCCGGCCATGGCGGTGACGGCGGCGCTGGTGTTCGCGGGGCAGATGATCAACTACACCATCCCGGGCACCGGCTCCTCCGGCCACATGTGCGGGGGCATGCTGCTCACGGCGCTGCTGGGGCCGCACGCGGGCTTTTTGTCGATGATCGTGATCCTGGCGATCCAGTGCCTGTTTTTCGCGGACGGCGGGCTGATGGCCCTCGGCGCGAACATATGGAACATGGCGTTCTACGGCTGCTTCGTGGGCTACTACCTGATCTGGCGGCCGATCGTGGGCGCGGGGAGGGGCGACAGGTCCGCCCAGCGCGCGCGGATCGCGGCGGCCAGCGTGCTGGGCTGCGTGGTGACGCTGCAGCTGGGCGCGTTCTCCGTCGTGCTGGAGACGAGCCTCTCCGGCATCACCGAGCTGCCGTTCGGCGCGTTCGTGGCGCTGATGCAGCCGATCCACCTGGCCATCGGCCTGGTGGAGGGCCTGGTGACGGCGGCGGTGCTGCTGTTTGTGTACGAGTCGCGGCCCGAGCTGCTGCGTGACGTGGACGCGAGCGCGGCGGGCGGCGCAAAGCGCTCGCTGAAGTCGGTGATCCTCGTGCTGGCCGTCGTGGCGGCGCTGGTGGGCGGCGGGCTGTCGCTGCTGGCGTCCTCGAACCCGGACGGCCTGGAGTGGGCGCTGTTCGGCAACGCCGAGGCGGGCTACAGCGAGAACATGGGCCTGGACGAGGAGAACTTCGGCGTCAACAGCGGCCTGGCCGACGCGGCGGGCAGCGTGCAGGAGGCCACGGCCTTCCTGCCGGACTACGCCTTTGCCGGCAGCGAGAGCAAGGCGGGCACCACCGTGTCCGGCCTGGTGGGCTCGGCCATGGTGGCGGGCGTAGCGCTGCTGGTGTGCATGGCGGGCGGATTCTTCCGCC
>CACYET010000166.1 GCA_902773515.1 uncultured Eubacteriales bacterium
AGCTTGTGCTCGCACAGCGCCAGCGTCAGCTTCGTGCCGTACAGCGGCGCGGGCAGGTTGCGCAGCACATAGGGCACCGCGCCGATGTGGTCCTCGTGGCCGTGGGTGATGAAATAGCCGCGGATCTTTTCCCGGTTGTGCTCCAGGTAACTGGTATCGGGGATCACCAGGTCCACGCCGGGCATGTCCTCCCGGGGGAATATGCTCCCCAGGTCGATCACGATGATGTCGTTTTGATATTCGAGCACCGTCAGGTTTTTGCCGATCTCGCCCAGGCCGCCCAGCGGTATGATTTTAAGCCTTGTCTCTTTATTTTTTCTGGACAAAACACAGCCTCCTTTTCATGAATTTGATGATATATTATACGCCCGGACGCTTCACCGGACGCACGCTTCGTATAATCCGCCGCGAAGGTTTTCCCGCCCTTCGCACAGCATACCAATATAAGTATAGCACAATTTCCGATAAAATCACAGCCGGAGCCATGTTTTTATCGGAAATTGTGCGTAAAGTCAATGATGGTTGGGATCCCGCGGGGCGATCGAACGCAGGCGTTCAGTCACCGCGCCCGGTCGATCATCGCCTTCAGGGCCTCCTTGCCCTGCACGCCCACGACCTTGTCCACGGCCCTGCCGTCCTTGAACAGGAACAGGGTCGGGATGGCCTGGATGCCCAGGCCTATGGCCACGTCGGGATTCTCGTCCACGTTCACCTTCGCGAAGGTCACGCCCTCGGTCTCGGCGGCCAGCTCCTCCACGATGGGGGCGATCATGCGGCACGGGCCGCACCAGGACGCCCAGAAATCGACCAGCGTCAGGTGATTCTTGCTCAGATTTTCAAACTTCATGTCCTCGGATGTGTAAACCTTGACCTCTGCCATGTTGATTCTCCTTTTTCTTATCATTGTTCCCGGTTTGCGTACTTTATATCCAATTGGGGCGGGCGGTAGGACCGCGCCCCGCGGCGCAACGCCGCCCCTGCGGAGATGGCGGCAAATTGCCGCCGCTACGATAGATGCGGTTGCGTAGCGGCGCCTATCAGGCGCCACTGCGGACGCCAATTATGGCGTCCCTACAGAGAGGACGCGCGGCAGCCGCCATCAACTCCTAACTCCTCACTCCTAACTCCTCACTCCTAACTCCTCACTCATTCAACTCCACACTCCACTCTCCACACTCCACACTCCACTCTCAACTCTAAACTCTCCACTCTCAACTCTCTTCAAGCAGCTCGTCCAGTATGCTCATCAGCGTCTTTTTTGCGCCGGGACCGGCGGAGGCGCCGACGCAGGACGGGCAGCCATCCTTGCAGGGGCAGGCGGTGAGCAGCTCGCGCGCGCGCTGGAACAGCTCGCGCTGCATCTCGTACACGCGGTCGGACAGGCCGATGCCGCCGGGCACGGAGTCGTAGAGGTAGATCGTGGGCCGCCCGGTGAACGTGTCGCGCACGTGGTAGACCACGCTGATGTCCTGCGGCGCGCACATCAGATACATCGGCGCGATGTGCCTGAGCAGGTGCGCCAGCCCAACCAGCGCGTTCTTCAGCGGTTCCTTCTCGTACTTCTCCTCCAAACGCTCCGGCAGCATCCACCAGGTCGCGGTGGTCTGCATCTCCAGCTCCGGCAGCGTCACCGGGCCCCAGCCGAGGTTCTCATGGGTATCGAATGCGATCTTCTTGAACACCGTGACGATGGACGAGGTGAGCACCTCGCCGCGCGCCCGGGCGATCGGCCCGTCGTCCTCGCGCTCGAACTCGTCCAGCACCTTGAGGCTCGTGGTCAGGTCCGCGTCGGTGTAGTAGCCCACGTCCACGCGGCGGATGTAGGCCTTCTTGTCGTCGAAGTCCAGCTGTTCCACCTGGTACTGCGTGCCCTCGTGCATGTAGATGGCATACTGGTGCAGCAGCATCGGCACCGTGAAGCGGTCCATCTCGCCGATCACGCGGTGCTTCTTGGGGTCCGTGATGTCCACGATCAGGAAGTTCTGGTCGGATGCGGAGCGCAGGTTGATGCCCGCCTGCGGGAACTCCTCGGCCATCCAGTAGTACTTCCCGGCCACCTGGCGCAGGATGTTCTCGTCCTTCAGGTAGCCGAGCAGCTCCGCCGTGTCCTCCACGCCCTCAAACGTCTCGCCCTCCTCGAAGGGCAGCTCGTAGGCGGCGCACTTCAGGTGGTTCAGCAGGATGTAGAGGTTGTTGGGGTTGATCAGCGCCTGCTCCGGCGACTGCTGGAAGAAGTATTCCGGGTGCTGGATGATGTACTGGTCCAGCGGGCCGGAGGACGCCACCAGGATCAGCAGCGACACGCTCCCCCGCCGCCCGGCGCGGCCCGCCTGCTGCCAGGTGGAGGCGATGGTGCCGGGATAGCCGCAGAGCACGCAGGCGTCCAGCTGGCCGATGTCGATGCCCAGCTCCAGCGCGTTGGTGGACACCACGGAGGTGATGCGCCCGGCGCGCAGCTCGCGCTCGATCTCCCGCCGCTGCGTGGGCAGGTAGCCGCCGCGGTAGCCGCGCACCTTCCCGGCGTTGCCCAGCGGGTCGCGCACCATGTCCTTCAGGTAGCGCGTGAGCACCTCCACCGTCAGCCGCGAGCGCGCGAACACGATGTTCTGCACGCCGGCGCGCAAGAGGCTCGCGGCGATGTTGCGCGTCTGGGGGATGCTGCCCGCGCGGATGCCCAGCTGGGCGTTCACGACGGGCGGGTTGTAGAACACCACGTGCCGCTCCCCGCACGGCGCGCCGTTTTCGTCCACCAGCAGCATCTTCCGTCCGGTCATCGTCTCGGCCAGCTCCTTCGGGTTGCGGATCGTGGCCGAGCAGCAGATGAACGTCGGGTGCGCGCCGTAGAACGCGCAGATGCGCTTCAGGCGGCGCACGACGTTGGCGAGGTTCGAGCCGAACACGCCGCGATAGGCGTGGATCTCGTCGATCACCACGTACTTCAGGTTTTCAAACAGCTTCACCCACTTGGTGTGGTGCGGCAGGATGCCCTGGTGCAGCATGTCCGGATTGGTGACCACCACGTGCCCGGCCTGCCGGATGGCGGAGCGCGCCGAGGCGGGCGTGTCCCCGTCGTAGGTATACGCCTTGATCTCGGCGCCCATGTCCTGGATCATCGAGTAGAGCTCGGCCACCTGGTCGCTGGAGAGCGCCTTCGTCGGGAACAGGTACAGCGCGCGGCTGGCCTCGTCCTCCAGGATCGACTGGAGCACGGGCACGTTGTAGCACAGTGTCTTGCCCGAGGCCGTGGGCGTGACGACGACCAGATCCTGCCCGTCGAGCGCCGCGGCGATGGCCCGGCTCTGGTGGATGTAGGGCCTGTCGATGCCCCGCCTTCTCAGCGTTTCGAGGATGCGCCCGTCCAGCCCCGCCGGGAAATCCCCATACTTCGCCGCCCTCGCGGGAAGCACCTGCCAGGACGTGACGTTGTCCATGAAGGACGGATTGTTCATCAGGGTTTTGATGTATTCTTGGATGGTCATGGCTTATTGAGTGAAGAGTTAGGAGTGAGGAGTGAGGAGTAAAACGCAGCGGTTTATTGGGCCAGATAATCTTCGCAAAACCGTTTCAGATCCGCGATGCTCCGGGTGGCCGTATACCAGACCACATCCAGATCGATCGAGCCATATTCGTGCGCCACATAGTTGCGCATGCCGCGTATCCTGTGCCACGGAACGGCATCCTGTTCCGCTTTGAAATCGTCACTGAGGTGATTCACCAACTCGCCGATCTGCAGGATGCACATACAGACGGCATTTTGATAGGTCGTGCTCCCATCGAAGCGCTCCCGGGATCGTCCGAAATCCGCATGCGCAACTTCCAGCTGCTCGCAGTAGCGCAGGATGTGCGCGACGATGTCCCTGTCCCGGTCAGTGGCGGGCATAGATCAGCACCTCCTCGTTGCGAATGCGGTTGAGGAACGCCGGGGAGAGCATCTGCGTGGTCAGCACGTCCAGCTTCTTGTCAAAGCCGGATTCCAGGTCGCTGTACAGACCGCCGAGCTCCAGGTAATCGGTCATGCCGCCGCGATCCACGCGAAAATCGAGGTCGCTGCCGGGCGTAGCCTCGCCGCGCGCATAGGAGCCGAACAGATACAGAGCCGCGATGTTGTAGCGCCGCGCGATCGGATCGGCGATGGACTTGATCTCATCCAGCGTATAGACTTTGTCGCTCATGGCATCCTCCGATATTGTCCTGCAAATCCATGGGCGGGAGCAGCCATTCCTATTCCCTATCCCCTATTCCCTATCCTTCTACGATCACCATCTCGGTATTCGCCACGGCCTCGTCCACGAGGGCGTCCACGTCGAGCTTGGACTCGACCTTGGGCATGGTCTCGAGCTTGGGCTTGGTGACGGGGTGGCGGGGGGTGAACACAGTGCAGCAGTCCTCGTAGGGGAGGATCGAGGTCTCGTAGGTGTCGATCTTGTTCGCGATGTCCATGATCTCGGTCTTGTCCAGGCCGATCAGCGGGCGGAACACGGGCATGCCCACCACCGCGTCGGTGCAGCAGAGCGCCTCCATCGTCTGCGAGGCCACCTGGCCCAGGCTTTCGCCGGTGATCAGCGTCAGCGCGCCGAAGTCGCGGGCAATGCGCTCGGCGATGCGCATCATGAAGCGGCGCGTGATCAGCG